>CAIQLG010000046.1 GCA_903872565.1 uncultured Lentisphaerota bacterium
CGTCCTTATTGCTTTTTCTTTTCAACCACCTTGCCCCCCAGGTCCGTGCAGGCCTGAGCGGTCTCAACATGCTGAATTTTCCCATTCACATTGCATTTCACATGCTTTTTGGGTGTTGCGGCATAAGCTGTTCCAAGTAATTCTTGAGCGCCTTCTGTCTGCGAAATTCGCGGTCGAACGCTACTCCGGAAAAAGAATAGTCGCATAGTTCCGGAAGATTTCTTATGACTCCGAGAATGGGAACTCCGCCAACTTTCTCGATAGTTTCAACATTGTCCCTTTCGAGCAGCCTGGCCTTCACTGGATACTTATTTAAGATTATTCCGGACACCGACACTTTTTTCTTCTTAAGAAGTTCCAGACTGAGAAATGTATGGTTTAGTGTCCCGAGTCCGGCATCTGCGACAAGAATCACGGGTGCCCCGAGCTTCTTTATGAGATCCGCCATCATATCATTCTTGTTAAGGGGGACCAGAAGGCCACCAGCACCTTCGATCAGAACTGCATCCGGATTATATTCGCTTCTTATTGATTTATAGCAGGATACGATATGTTTCATGTCAATCTTAATTTCTTCTCTCCGCGATGCCAGATGCGGGGATGCAGGCATTTTGAAACGGTATGGGGAGGCGAGATCCAACGGTATGTCAATGATTCCAGGGGCGACCATTTTTATGAAGCCGAGATCGTCGCAGTTTTTGGCAAAACCGGTCTGGACAGGTTTCATGACCGCCGTACGGAGTCCCTGTTTGCATAAAAACCTTGCGAATCCCGCAGTGAAAAAGGTCTTTCCAATTCCCGTCCCCGTTCCTGTTACAAAAAAAGAAAGTGGCTTCTTCATGTCAATAACCTATAATATGTTTTTTTCATTTTTCAATGTCGTTTTTAGTAGGCCAAGTCTCGACCTGTCCCTCATAGTACCGCGAATGCGGGACGACGTGGGATGAGACTTGGCTTGGCTGGTTTCATCCTACTTCGTTCTGCGAACTACGCAGGACAGGTCGAAACCAGCCCTACTTCAATAACCAAAATAAGGCGATATTCCCCAGCTTGACGCTTATAAATTCTCATCCAAGATATTTACTTAAATCCAAGACTGGTTAATATAAGTCTTGAAATCCAGAAGTATGTCCTGATGATTCTGTCATCGAAGAAAATCCAGATGAGTGTTCCAATACTGAGGAAGGGACCGAAGGGGATCTCGGTCTTGAGTCCCGCCTTTTTTGTCAGCATGAGAAGAAGTCCGTAGAGTGTTCCGAGTATGGAGCCGGCAAGTGCGGTGAAGAACGCTGCGGGCAGGCCGAGGCAGGCGCCGAGCGCCCCCATGTATTTCACGTCACCCCATCCGAGCGCATCCTTCCCGAACACTCTTTTCCCTACGATTGCGAAAATCGCAAATGCGCCGAAGGAGACAACAAGGCCAACAGCTGAAAACATGAATGCCGTGATTCTTGGGTTGAGTGTGATTCTCACTCCGTATAAGTCCTTGAGTATGAAATATGTAAGTTCCCAGTTCAATGGCCAGAGTATTGCAAAGACAAGCCCGGCGACAAGTACCGGAAAAGTTATTTCATCTGGTATTATCCTGTGTTCGATATCGGTGAAAATTGTGGTTACCGCCATGAAAATCACTGTGGCGAGTGGCAGGAAGAGCGCAGGATTGGAGTGTGGCTGGCTGACACATTTGAACCATGCGAGCGCGAAGAGGACTGCCACAAGAGATTCCACCGCGATGTATCTTGCCGAAATCGGCTGTCTGCAATTGCTGCATTTTGCCCGGAGGCAGATCCAGCTGATGAGCGGTATGTTCTCAAACCAACGTATCTTGTAATTGCAGCGTGGACAGTGCGATGGCGGTGTGACGATTGACTCGTTCCTCGGCAGCCTCCAGATGCAGACATTCATGAAACTTCCGGCACAGGCACCCAGAATGAAGGCGAAAACTCCGAAAAATATTTCTCCGGAAATCATTTCCCTTTCGTCTCCGGTTCAGCTTCATCCTTTTTCTCGCTGACGGGTACAAGCTTGAAATGGATTTTGGCTGGGATGACTTCTCTCACCTTCATCGTGGGTGATTCGTAGAACGCCTTTTCCGTTATTTCATATCCCTCCATATATGCCTTGAACTGGTACTTGTTTATGGAGCCGACTTCCTGCGGGACTTTGAATTCAAGCATTGGTGTGGTCCCGATATATTTGTTGTTCAGCCATATTTCGGCACCATCCGGCTCCGAGGTGATGTTTGTCACCGCGCATCCTGAAAAGAATATGCAGATGAATGCAAAAATAGTGATTTTAAATACGGCTTTCATGTGCGGGTAAGATATACTGATTTCCCATAATTTCAAGTGCGGGGATCATGTGTGTAAGATTATAGAACATTTAAATTCCGAATTTTCACATTCAGACTAGCATGAAATTACAGGTCAAGAGATTTGTCGTTTTTGAGTTCGTTCAGGAGCGGGGAGTTCATAAGCCTGGTTATCTCCCGGAGGCATTTCTTCTCGGTTCTTTTCCTGACCTTGAATTCCGGATTTAGAACCATTGTGGCGTGGGCGAGATGGTAGATGTATCCGCACATTGTTTCCGGAGGCACTTCGATTATCCCATAGCCCTTTTTGAGAAGCTCAAAATATATTTTCTTGCCACAGGTAGTTTTCTTGTCGGTGTCGGCGGCAAAGCTGAGCCCTTCTTTTTGAAGCACTTCTGTCCTGTATAGCGCGCATATGGCCCTGACATAAAAGCGATCCTTGTCATTGCCGGAAAGTTTCCTAATCCAGGCTTTGAAGTCGGTGGCTTTCTTGAGTGCTTTCAGCCAGGCGGGCTTGGTCTCGAGCTTTCCCGAGCCCACACAGGCGGTATTGATGTCGGATTCCGCGAGATTCGCAAGTCCTCCGAGCCAGTTTTTGTCATGGACGATCACATCCGAATGCATTGCGACAAAAAACTCGGTGCCAGCGGCTTCAAGTCCCCTGTCAAGGCCACTTCCGTGCGCCCAGGAGCCGGGTCTTATGGTCTCTCCTCCTCTTTCGACAAGGGTTATCCATTTCAGGCTTCTCAGATATTCGAGAGAGGAATCCTTCGAATCATTGTCAACAACAACAACCTTGTAGGGGTATTTTGTGAATTTCCTGATGCTTCTGAGGCATAGGCGGGTGAGTTCTTCCGTCTTGTAGTTGACGATGCAGATTGTGGCTTTGCCCTTTTCTAGTTCCCTCATTTGTTTAACCTAACACAGTATAAATCGTTTAAAAATCCGAATTTCGAAACACGAAAATCGAAACAAATTCGAAATACGAAGTTTTAATTTTTCAAACATTGGAATTTTCTGATTTATTGTTTCGAATTTAGATATTCGTATTTCGAGTTTGGATTACGGACAAAGCCCGCCTTAGACTTTCAGACCTTCCTGTCTTTGTCAGCTCACATGGAAAGTGTGGTTTCTGTTCGGGCCGACGGAAACGAGGCCTATGTCGGTCTCAACGAGCCCTGAAATCCGTTTCAGATATTTCTGCGCCTTTGAGGGCAGTTCAGCGAAGGATCTTGCGTTTGTCGTAGGCTCAAGCCAGCCATTTAGTGTCTCATATATGGGTTTTGCTCTCGCGATCTCTTCAGTGTCGGCCGGCATTATTTCCGTCTTCTTGCCATCAATCTCATATGCCGTGCATATCTTGATCTCTGAAATGGTGTCCAAAATGTCAAGCTTGGTGATTGCGAGCATGCTGACCCCGTTGACCATGCATGAATATTTCGAGGAGACGGCGTCAAACCAGCCGCATCGCCTTGGCCTTCCAGTGGTTGCGCCGTATTCTTTTCCGATCGAGCGCAGCTTGTCGCCTTCTTCATCCCTGAGTTCCGTAGGAAATGGGCCTTCTCCGACTCTTGTGGTGTAGGCCTTCATGACGCCGACTATTGTGTTGATGAACTTTGGTGAAAGGCCGGATCCCGTGCAGGCTCCCCCCGAAGTCGTGTTGCTACTTGTCACAAACGGGTACGTCCCATAATCCACATCGAGAAACATTCCCTGCGCACCTTCGAAAAGTATGTCTTTTTTCTCGCGGGCGGCCTTGTTCACTGTCATCACTGTGTCGGTTATGAACGGGGAGAGGAATTTCGCCGTGGACTTGAGTTTTTTCAGTTCGGCATTTATGTCGAGCGGCTCGATGCCTGCAATCTTGAAGATCGAGTTGTAGTATTCTCCCATCTCCGTGAAATGTTTCGAGAACCTGTCGAAGTCGAGAAGCTCCAGCGCCCTGATTCCTATCCTTGACACCTTGTCCGCGTATGCGGGACCGATTCCGCGTTTCGTCGTTCCGATTTTTTTGCCTTCCGAGCGGGAATTTTCGTAGAGAGTGTCCATCATTCCGTGGTACGGAAGTATGAGATGTGCCCGAGAACTCACCTGAAGCCTCTTCGAAACTTTTACACCCCTCGACTCGAGATCCTTTATCTCTTTCATGAGAATAGCGGGGTCAACCACGACACCGTTGCCGATGACGCATAATGCCTTTTCCCGGAAAATTCCGGACGGAATAAGATGCAGAATGAATTTCTCTTCGCCGAATTCAACGGTGTGGCCGGCATTGTTTCCACCCTGGAAACGGACGACCATGTCGGCATTCTCCGTAAGAACATCGATAACCTTGCCCTTGCCCTCGTCTCCCCACTGAATTCCTACAAGCACAGTAATAGCCACGGTTAATATCCTCACTAGTAATGTTTCAATAAAAGGAACTAATATTAACATAGTCCCAGATTTTTTCCAGTCCCTGAAAAAAAGAAGTGGCAGATATTCATTGAAAAGGTCCGCCGAGCTGATCATTTCAATGAATATCCGTATTGAATGAAAAGAAAAGGACTGTAGTTTAGTAGCGCGGGAAATTATACTTAATGTCATAGTCATCCCACAGGATGACGGATTGATGGATTTTTGGATTAGTGGATTATTGGTTTTGGGTTAAGAAAAGGCAAAGACGCATGGAATTTGAATGGAAATAAAAAAAGGCATTTTAAAAATTATGAATGCATTATTTTCTGCATATCTTCTTGATTTGCAACAATCCAGCAATCCATTTATCCAATAATCCATGGGACGATACTGACTTAATGTAAGTCGGACATTCCTGTCTGACTCATCGCAGGCAGGAATGCCTACGCTACATTTTATGGTAAAATTATTTAAAACCGAACGGCAGGCGATGGGATTTATAAAAAAACAGTTCAGGCAGATCAAGAAGTTCCCGAAATGGGTCTTCATCCCTTTCTATTTGCTCATAAAACTGTTGAAGTTTACGATGAGGTCCTCCATGATAGATCCTTTTGGCATGATAAGCCATTCATCGTTTCCATATGTCGCTATCACCTGGCACAACAGACTTCTCTTTTTTCCCGCCATGTTCACTAAAGATGTCACCGCGAGAACCGCCGCCATGATAAGCCCCTCGAGAGATGGACAGTATCTTTCCGACATCGTGAGCCTTTTCGGAGTCACGCCGGTACGCGGGTCGAGCTCGAAAAAAGGAGTTTCGGCAATGCTGGAATCCGTGAGATTCATAGAGAAAGGCTTCAATGTGAGCATAACACCCGATGGCCCGAGAGGCCCGAAATACAGTATGAGCGCAGGTCCCATTGTTCTTGCGAGCATGACTGGCCGCCCCATCGTTCCCATGACCGTGAACTATTCTAATTACTGGGCGCTTAAAAGCTGGGACGGCTTCAGAATCCCAAAACCATTTTCCGAAGTGAAACTGATCGTGGGCGAACCAATCAAAATTCCGCCAAATCTGTCCGACGACGATATTGAAAAATGGAGAGTTTCGCTCCGGGATACGCTCAATAAGCTCAGTGTTGATTAAAATTCCTTCCTGGCCGAAAAGAATTTTACCGTCCGAGATTTTCAGCGGCTACATCATTTGATCCGCTTTTGTAGCCACGGCCATGATGGCCGTGTTCGCCTCCAACATGGAGGCGGCTACATCATTTGATCCGCTTTTGTAGCCACGGGCACCTGCCCCTCGTAACTTTAGTGAAGTGGGGTGTTGGCCGTGTACGCCTCCAACCTGGAGGCGGCTACATCTTATTTGTGCTGAGGGCGTTGACTATGATGGCCTACCCCTAGGCAAGAGCTATGACATAACCGGCACCGTGGTGAGGGAGTAATGCTGGACATCGGACATCCAACATGATCGTATCGGAAATTGTATTTTGGGCAGGTTCGTTATATATGGCTTGAAACTTGTAGCCACGGCCATGTTGGCCGTGTCATCGCCTCCAACATGGAGGCGGCTACATTAGTCTCCGCCGAGGCGGATTAAGTTCATCGTATAGGAAATTGTATTTTGACAGGATGGTCGAATGATTGGGAATTTGTAGCC
>CAIQLG010000047.1 GCA_903872565.1 uncultured Lentisphaerota bacterium
CGAGCAATTCGATCAAGGTGAACTTGATCGAATGTGCTCTCGTCTTCGTTTGAATCGCAATGCGATTCAGAACTACGCCGGGCGCAGCCACCAGCAATCCTATTAAAGTAAAGCCTTTACGCCGCGACAAGTTGCGTCTTCTAGGCTTTACCTCATAGACCGAGCTGGACGTACGGATTTCCCATATCCGGTTTTCCAGATGAATTTCGTCTTTCGTCATTCGCAACGGCTCAGATAAGTGCTGGCACATATAACAACCCCCTGTCGTAAAAGGATTTATTACTCAATCTCACATTTCCAACATTCTTGTCTTGTGACATTTTATCCACCTTGCTTCCTCCTTACGTATTATATTGCAATTTATACATTAAACAATATCCTATGTTATTAAACTATTAGCCGATATCACTATTTCTCAAACAAGAGTGGATTGACGGATGCATCTCAATTTCAGTTTTAGAAAATCAAATGTGAGGATCGACAGCAGCAGTATTCTCATCAACCCCTTTCTTCTTTTCCTGTCCGCTTATTGAGCTGCAGTCGAGGCGATCCGGAAGCCGCGGTTGTCGTACGCGCGCAAGGGGGTACCGTAGCGCCGGTAGGCCGAACGGCAGCCTGCGGTGGAGTAGTACCAGCCGCCGCCGCGCACAACGCGACCCGAGCCTGTCGCCACACCAATCGGATCAGTCGCTTCATCCACAGGATAATTTCCATACCAGTCAGAGCACCACTCCCATACGTTCCCGCTCATATCGTATATTCCAAGCTCGTTCGCCTTCTTTTTTCCTACCTCGTGCGTCTTTTTTCCGGTGTTTGAAGCATACCATCCCACTTCGTCAAGATTGTTGCTTCCGCTGTAGATGAATCCCTTGCTTCTGTTTCCGCCGCGAGCCGCATATTCCCATTCGGCTTCCGTTGGCAACCTGAAACCGGCTCCGAGTTTCTTGCAGAACGACATGCAGTTCTCCCAGGAAACTTTTTCTACTGGAAGATTGACACCCTTGAAACTGCTCGGATTGTGCCCCATCGCCTTTTCCCATTGCCCTTGAGTAACCTCGTATTTGCCGATGTAAAAAGCCTTGGTCAGCTTGACCTTGTGCAGGATCTCTCTCTCAACCCTGCCTTTTTCCGACGGAGGCGAGCCCATCATAAAATCGCCAGGCGCGACATATACCATCTCGATCCCGGTGTCCTTGTGCCGGATCTCGGAAGCCCAGCCGTTTGTTTCTTCGGCAGAACCCTTCACAATCTCGAACCCGGGAGGGATCTTAATTACTGGTTTATTCTCGGGGGTACCCTTATTTTCAGTGGTATCCTTGTTCTGACTTGTGTCTTTATTTTCGGCGGGCGCCTTATTTTCGGCGATGTCCCCACATTCTGCTGGGACGGCGAAAACTGCCAGGAATATTATGGCAATGAACCACCGGACTGTGGTTGATGAAAATCTCATAACATTTCAACTTCATTATAAATTTTACTTCATATGCTCCAAACGTAATCCGAGTATCGGGAAAAATCAAGAGCTATAGTTTTTCATGGAGAATAAATTCACAATGTGAAATGTGAATTTATTTAAATGAAAAACTATAATTCATCGAAAATTAATTTGTCTGCGAAATTCGTGTGGAGACATGCCGACAATTTTCGTGAATTGGCGGGAGAGATAATTGCCGTCGCAGAATCCCACCCGTTCAGCTATTTCCGAAAGCGACATGTCCGTGTGCCGGATCAGATGGCGGGACTTTGAAATTCTCAGCCGGATGATATGCTCGATGGGAGATCTGCCCATCAGCTGCTTAAAAGTCCTCATGAGCGATGTCTGGGACATATGTGCGACACGGGTTAAATCCTTTATGCAGAGTGGGGTGGCATAATTCTTTTCGATATATCCGAGCAATTTGCTGAAATGCTGCAGAGGACGGCTTTCCGGGAGTTCCAGCTCCGAATAGCAGCGCGACAGAAAACCTATCAGCCGCATCAGATTGGCGATTGCAAAAAAATAGCCCCCCTGCTTGTCAGACTGCAGTTCCTCTTCAAGTTCTGCCACAAGTCGCAGAGCTTCTGTCAACTGGCTGACCGAAAGCCGCAACCGGTTCTGGAATTTCCGCTGGCGACGGATTTTCGGTTCAAGCTCGAACAGCGCATGATAACCGGGAAGAGTGCCGATGTCTGCGAGTGGGAAATTAATCTGCCGCATGTCATAAAGTACGTTAATTAGGGAAAGATTGCTCGCCTCAAGATAACTGTGCCTCATATTATTGAGGATCAGGAATACATCGCCTGTTTCGATCCGGTATTTCTCATCTTCGATCCAGTGTGTCCCAGCACCGCCGACTATTATCACAAGTTCCTGAAATTCGTGTCTGTGCTGAATGGGCTCGGATCCATGCATAGGCATACGCATCACCTTGATTGGATACGTTGTAAAAAAATCAGTGTACCTGAGTAATCTGTTTTTTTTCACTATTGCCCCATGAATGACTCTTTTGGTAAAATTATGCTTGTTTATGGAAAGATTGTCAAGGTGTTTTTTAAAATACATGATAGAATAATGACACTTGAAAATCATTAAGGAGAAAAATAACATGGCTTTGAAAGTTGGAGTTGTGGGAGTAAACGGCATTGGGAAAACGCATTCCGGATGCTATGCGAGCGATCCGCTCGCGAAACTTGTCGCAGTATGCGATGTTGTGAAACAGAGGGCTGACGAGACGGCTGAAAAGCACAAGGTCAAGGCCTATTACAGGCTCAAGGACATGCTCGACGCCCATCCGGATCTGGACATTGTGGATGTGTCAACCGGAGGCAATGAGAACGGGGGCTGGCATTTCGAGCCTGCTATGGAGGCGCTGAATGCTGGTAAGCATGTGCTTGTGGAGAAACCTATTTCGAACGACATCAATGAGGCGCGCCAGATGACGGCATTAGCCGATGCGAAAGATCTTTATCTTGGCTGCAATCTCAACCACTATTTCACGGAAGTCGCAACAAAGGCCAAGGCATTGATGAATGATGGCCGGATTGGCGAACAAATCTTCTGTCTCCACCGGATGGGATTCGTGGGTGGCGAGTTCACATACGGAGGAGCCGACACAGGCCCCAATGTCGCTGGATTCCCGTACTTCCACGTGAAGGCGTTTCTTGCGCATCCTTTCAGCATCATGAGATACTTCTGCGGCGACATAACCCATGTCCAGGCCTTCATGAGCCGTCCCAGCTTCCGCAAGAAGGCGGGCGACGTGATGGTGTCGATCAACAGCATCCATGTCCGTTTCGCGAACGGTTCGATCGGTTATCTTTTCAGCCAGCGCGGCGATGCCACAATGGGGCTTGGTGGCTGGTGGAGCATCGAAGTGGGCGGAACAAAAGGCACATTCTGCATAGAGAACTGCGTCGAGAAGCTGACATTCACATCGGCACCGGGTGCGCCGGGTGCGGCGGATCCCTCGAAACTTATACTTGGCAAATCCAACGAGCCGGAAATAACCAACACGGGGCTCACAGATTTCGGGCTCACATTCCCGACCCGTATCCATGCATTCCTGGAAGATGTCACAAACAACGTTCCGAGACACAAATTGAGGGCGTCGGGGCGTGACGCACTGGCCACTCTCGAATACACGTTTGCGGCGATAGAATCCTTCGAGCAGGACGGGATAATTGTGAGGCCGCATCCTCTGCCCCAGCTAAAACGCAATCCTAAGACGACATAAGGAGGAAACACATATGAAGATTGGTGTAAATTCTGTACTGTTCGGTGGTTATGACATGGAAACCGCGTTCAAATATGTGAAGATGGCAGGCTATGACGGCATAGAAATTTCCGCCATTGGAGGCATGAGCGAGCATCTTGTGATTGAGCGCTGGAAGGAATGTGCGCCAGTGATCAAGTCCCTCTCGAAAAAGTATGAGCTGGAACTGCTTGCGATGGAACAGCCAAGCCAGGATACTCAGATCATGGAGAAGGCGATGCAGGCGGCCGTTGAGATAGGAATCCCCATCATCAACTGTGGTCCCGGCGGAAAAAGCAACGACAAGGCCTCCCTGCAGGAAAGCATAGATTCGCTTGGAAAACTTTCGCTGCGCGCGGAACATTATGGTGTCACCCTGTGCGTCAAGGCACATGTGGGTGCGTCCATATACAATACTGAAACGACGCTCTGCGCCCTGGAGGCGGTAAAATCACCAGCTTTCGGACTGGACATGGACCCCAGCCACATACACCGCGCCGGCGAGAATCCTGTGGATGCGCTGTCCAAGGTCGTCTCGCATATCCGCCACGTCCACATCCGCGACTGCAAGGGGCGCCAGCAAAATCCCGGCAAACCCGAGGCTCAGGCAAATGGAAGAGGCGATATTGACCTTCTCGGCTATATCCGGATTTTGCACAATGGAGGTTATTCCGGGCCAGTGGATCTTGAAGTGATCGGAGCCAAGGAGTACAGTCTTGAACAGTGCTGCATCATTGCGGCGGAGTCGCGCGGACATATGCAGGCCTGCCTGCAGGCCTGCGGCGCCAGATAAATCACTGAACCAATATTAATATAACAAAATTTTCAAAATAGGAGAATTACGTATGAAGAAATCAAAGAAGAGCAAAAAACCCAACATCCTGCTGATCGGTGTGGATTCCTTGCTATCGACGCATATGAGCTGCTACGGGTATCATCGGCAGACATCGCCGCACATAGACAAATTCGCCACGGAAGGAGTTCTTTTCGAGAATTCCTTTTCGCCGCACATTCCTACAACGTCGGGCTATGCCTCCATGCTGACCGGCAGGGACTGTTTCGGGACAAACTGCGTCGCGCTCCGCCACAAGGGTGGTCTGCCAGAATCGGTTCGGACTTTGCCTGAAGTCCTTTCAAAAGAAGGATATGAGACATTATGCGTGGGCTTCACCGGTAATGCGGCATCACGGGGATTTGACAAATATCTGGACTATACGGCCTGGGGCAACTGGAATGACGGATGTCTCCGCAAGGCGGAAAATCTCAATGATGTCTTCATCCCGGAACTCGACCGTCTGGCTGCGGGGGACAAGCCGTTCTTCGCTCTTCTTCGCCATATGGATCCGCATTCCCCCTATATGCCGCCGGCACCGTTCGACCGCATGTTCTACCACGGCGATCCGTGCGATCCCGCGAACAAGTCGATGGAGCCGGTCAAGAAGTTCAAACCTTTCTGCGACTATTTCATGACCTGGATGCCCCCGGGGATAACTGACAAGGATTATGTAATTGCTCAGTACGACGGTGAAATAGCCTATATGGATGTTTGTATCCAGCGTATTTTCAACCAGTTGCAAACGCTAGTCATACTCGATGAGACGATTGTGATCCTCAACAGCGACCACGGCGAAACAATCTACGACCACGAGTGCTGGTTCGACCACCACGGCCTCTATGATGTGACATTGAAAATTCCCCTGATAATCCGCTACCCGGCAAAACTGAAGGCCGGGCAACGTGTCAAGGGATACAACCAGGAGAAGGATCTGATGCCGACGGTTCTGGAACTGGCTGGCATCAAGTCGGATGTGAAATTCGACGGGCACTCCCTGATGAGCATGGTAGAGGGAAAGAGCAAGAGTTTCGAATCGTCCATCTATATTACCGAATGCACATGGATGCGCAAGCACGGATGGCGCACTCCCCAGTGGAAACTGATAGTTGCACTGGAACCTGATTTCCATTTCAAGCCCGAGATCGAACTTTACAATCTGGTCGAAGATCCCGACGAGAACATCAACCTCGCGAAAAAACGTCCCGAGGTAGTCAAGGCGCTCAGGGCCGAGATGGATGCCCACATCGCAGCCAGGGAGAAAGAATCTGGCACTCCCAATCCGATATTCAATCAGCCCGGCTGGCACGGCACGCAGGGGATAGACTACTTCACTTCGAGCAAACAGGCCTATGAGACCTTGCACATAGGGGATCCTGTACAGGCCAGGAAGATACAGGCCGAGTCGAGAAAGTAGGTGATGCGGTAGTATTTATTGGAAATATTTTCTGTAGCCGCCCCCGTGTCGGGGGCGAACACGGCCGACACCCAGCTACGCCAAGGCTTCGCAGGGCAAGTGCCCGTGGCTACAACAAATGCAACAACAACATTTGATGCATTACGAAAATAACGTTGATAAATATCCCGAAGGAAGCATAATGAAAAAGCAACGAGTTGGAGTGATAGGGCTTGGCCCTATAGGGAACAAGCACGCCGACATATATAGTGAGATACAGGATGCAGAACTTGTCGCAGTCTGCGACATTGACCGCACCCGTGCGGATGCATCTGCAAAACGTCTTGGCGTGCGGAAATTCTATTCTGTCGGAGAAATGATCGCAAATGCGAAGCTTGACATGGTAAGTGTCGCCACAGGCGGCCAGGAATATGGCTCCGACCACTTCGAGCCGACAATGGAGGCGCTGGAGGCGGGGCTTCATGTACTCGGTGAAAAACCGATATCCAACGATATCGTGCAGGCCGAAAAAATGGTTGTCAAAGCCCGTGAAAAAGGTTTGTGTTACGGCATCAACCTGAACCACAGGTTCACACCTGCGGCGCGTCTGGCTAAAAGATGGATTGACGAGGGACGCATAGGGCATCAGCTTTTCATCAACGTCTCAATGTGGATCATGAATCCCCGTGAGAGTTCTCCGTGGTTCCAGATCAAGGCGTTGCATCCGCACACCGTTGACATGATGAGATATTTTGCGGGGGATGTCGAGGCGGTGCAATGTTTTGCGGCCAAGGCGCCCGGACGGAAAATTTGGTCAACAGCCCAGTTCAACATGCGATTCAGAAGTGGCGTGATTGGCCACCTGTGCGGAAGTTATGACATTGAGAGAGGTCATCCGATGGAACGCGTTGAACTTGCCGGGGTGAAAGGCAGGTTCGTCATTGAAGACATCTTCAGGGAAGTGACCCTCTATCCAGCCGGTAATCTTGAAAAAACAGTATATACAAATCCTCTCTTCGGCGGTATGCGTGATTTCGATGACACATTCCGGAATCGTCTTGGATGCTTTGTCGAAGAATTGAACAATGGCACCGCTCCGGACAAAATAGACGGTTCGGGTGCCGATGGTCTTGCGGCACAGAAAGTGCTGGCGGCGGCCATCCGTTCAATCGAGACGGAAGCGATTGTGAAAGTTGAGTAAGACCTGAAAAAGTGATTGTGGTATAACTAATAACGATAAAAATATGTTTTTTTGTCCGTGAAATCCGTAATTAAGGAGAAGTTGGATGAAACATGGAATGGCAATGTGTGTGGTCGGAACTGTACTGCTCATGGTGGTCAGCGGATGCACGATGCTGCAGGAAGATGCAAAGAAGAATGACTCCGAGGTTCAGGCGGCTCCGCTGGTACTCGTGGAGAAAGGGGCGAGCCTGGCGCCGATCATCGTATTCAAGGATGCTCCGCCAATGACCCGGAAGGCGGCGGATGAGTTGGCCGCCTATATCGAGAAGGTCGGTGGCGTGAAGCCGCAGGTCATCGAAGGCCTGCCCGTGCCCGTGCCGGAGCATGCGATCTGGGTCGGGTTCCAGCCAAAGCTCAAGGAACTCTTCCCGAAAACAGATTTCGATTTCAAGTATCCGGAAGAGATCCTCATCGCCGCCAACGACAAGAACCTGGTGATTCTCGGGCGCGACCGCTGGGATCCCCAACACTTGGTGCTGAAAGACAGATCTAAGAATCCAACCGAACTTTGGCAGCAGGAATACGGCACAGTCAATGCGGTGTACACGTTTCTACAGGATTATCTGGACGTGCGCTGGCTCTGGCCGGGCGAGATTGGCGAGGACATTATCAGGAAGGAAAAGATCGCCTTTGGGCCCTTCGAATATCGCTATCATCCCCAGATCCGTTTGCGCAGCGGGATTCTCTACATGTCCGCTCCAGGCGATGGCCGGGGTATTTCACATGACTGGGCGCGTTTGCAACGCATGCAGCTTGACTCCGCCAACATTGCGTACAGGCTTAACGCGGCGGTCGGCGGTCACGGTTTCGGCAACTGGTGGGAGCGGTTTCACGTGTCGCATCCGGAGTATTTTGCCCTCCAGCCCGACGGCACCCGCAGCGGTTTTCCTGGACCGGGCACCGAGAAGGTCTGTCAGTCGAATCCGGCGGTCTGGGACCAGTGGCTGGACGATGTGGCGAAGCAACTGGAAGAGGATCCGACCCGTACCCAGTTCAACGCATCGTTCAATGACTCCAACACCTCTGGACATTGCACCTGCGAAAAATGCAGTGCATGGGACGCGCCTGAGGCGAAAAAGCGGAGCCTGAGTTGGAGCGGTTTTTCCCAGGACTACGTTGCCCTGAGCGACCGGGACGTGAGGTTTGCCAACATTCTGGCGCGCAAGCTGCGGCAACGCTACCCGCACAAGGACTATTACGTCAGTATTTTAGGCTACGGCCCGACCCGGCCGGCGCCGCTCAAAAACAAGCCGGACGACAACGTGATCATGGTGCATTGCTCAAATTGGTTCGCGGGTCTGGAAGATAACGATCGCGGGAGTTACGATGGCGAGAAAACCTCGCAACAATTTGCCGACTGGGCGGCGACCGGCGTAAAAATGTTCTACCGGCCCAATCTGCCCGGTCAAGGCGGCTTGTACCAGATGCTGCCCGACGTGCCCTTCGGGCGGGCCATGGAGACGATTCGTTTCGTGGCCGAACACAACTGCGCCGGCATTTATTTCGATACCATCAACGAGTGCTGGCCGACGCAGGGGCCGCTTTACTACCTTCTGGCGCATCTGGCCTGGAATCCCTATCAGGACGGGTATGCGGTCATGGACGATTATTACCGGCGCGGGTTCGGGCCGGCCTCGGGGCAGTTGAAGGCCTACTGGACCTTGCTGGAGGAGACACGCAACCGGATAGTTGATGGCAAGGTAACTTTTCCGCAGGCCTATGATTCCGCGTTTTATAAGCGGGCCGCAGGCCTGCTGGACGAGGCGGATGCCGTAGTGGCGAAGGCTCCGGAGATCTACCGGCGGCGGATAGCGCATGTGCGCGCCGGACTGGAGTTCACGCGGAAGACGAACGAGGTGCGGGAGCTGATGGATCGGTATAAAAAGAGCAAGGGGCAGGACAAGGAGGCGGCCGACCGGGTGCGCGCTCTCTGGAAGGAGATCGATCCGATAACCAAGGAAAAGGAGAATTATTTTTATCTTAATGAGGTCATGAACATAAGAAATAGCCTCCACCCGGATACACAGAAGTGATTTACGATCAGATTTGGCGAATCCGGCGTAGCGTCCACAGCCTGGTGCTGGAATGTTTCGCTGTCAGAGATCCTTAAATTAACAATGTTTCAAGGAAGCACTTGAGTATGGAAGTCAGAAGCTAAACGTGATGAAGATACCCAATTGAAAGGAAATGAAATGAGCAGACTGAAATTAAAAGTAGGTATTGTTGGCGCGGGGGGCAGAGGAATACTGTCCTTCGGCAAAGAGATTGTAACACGCAATGACGCCCAAGTTGTGGCGCTTTGCGATCCCAACCCTGGCAGGATGGAATTGGCCGCCAAGGAACTGGGCTTCAAGCCCAAGTTCCATACTTCCGTAAAAGACATGACTGCCGCAGAAAAACTCGATGCGGTAGTCATTACCAGTCCTGACTTTTGCCATGAGTCCAATGCAGTAGATGCATTGGACAGCGGAGCCAATGTCCTTATTGACAAGCCGCTGTCTACGACAGTAAAGGGGTGCCAGAACATCATAGGTGCCGCAGAACGAGCGGGCAAGGTGATAATGATGGGCTTCAATCTGCGCCATCATGCGGTATTGAAAAAGCTGAAAAAACTGGTTTCCGAAGGCGTGCTGGGACGCATTTTCCTGATTGAAAACCGAGAATTTTACTCTGGGGGGCGCACCTATATGTCCCGCTGGAACCGCCTTTACGCTAAGAGCGGAGGTCTCTGGGTTCATAAAGGAAGTCACGATTTTGACATTTTCAATTGGCTCCTGGATTTTCCAAAACCTGTCAAGGTCAGCGCTTTTGCAGGAGTTGACGTGCTAAATCCGCAGCACATTCCGTTCGAGGTGAAACCCGATGTGCCAGTAGGGCCGACATGCCATCAATGCCGTTACGGGGAGATTTGCCCGGACATTTTCAGGGACGAAGATGTACGGAAGAGCCTATGGGGCGACCGCGCAGCTGGAGTCGACGGTTATTCAAGAGATCTCTGCATGTACACTTCCGACAAAGATACCCACGACAACGGCATTGCGATTGTCGAATATGAAAACGGGGTCAAGGCCAGCCATCTCGAATGCTTTGTCACCCCGATCAGCGACAGGCTCTATACGTTGGTTGGAGATCTGGGCCAGGCCGAAGTCAGCCTGGAAAAGCGGATTATAACTGTCCATTCGCGCTGGGGCCAGGAAGTGACAACGCACTATATTCCTGAAGCCAAGGGCGGTCACGGCGGTGCCGATCCCATGCTGATAGACAGCTTTTTCAGAGTACTCAAAGGTGAAGAGAAAAACACATCGACTATCGAGCACGGCCTGTGGTCGACAGCAATCGGGCAGGCTGCGGAAATTTCCCGTCGCGAAGAACGCACTGTGAAAATAGCCGAACTGTTCCAACTACCTTAAGTAATGGAAAGTGACAAAGCCGACTGTGCCGAAGGCTGCATCACTTGGAAGAATTTTCAACGGGAATGCATAATCCCATCGTCGTGCAACAGTAGTTTGCATTGAGAATTCAGGCAAATGTCTTACATTTAACATTTTCGTAGGATGGATACGGGAATATGTCTTTATATAGTGATACTGGTCCTCTCACTGCAAATTCCGGTGAGAGCGCACGCTTCGCACATTCCATTTGCGAGGTGCTGGATGAAAAAGAAAGTCTTCATGGGAGATGGAGTTGAAGGCGGATACCACTCAAAGCAATTCCGATGCAAATGGCAGCCGGGATGGAGACGAAGGTTCTGACGGTGATTTCCAGCATCTCATCGAAAAGCCTGTGGCAAGCTCTATGCTTGGAATAAGAAAAGACCTAATATTTCTACTGGGATTTGTCATTCTAATATTCATCGCATCCAGTTCCCCCTTGAAGCAATATAGCGACAAGGTTCCGCAGATCTGCGATAGGATAAAGCAGGCAGGGATACTTGCCCCGGTGATATTCACGGTTGGAGTGTGCGTTCTTGTCTGTGCCGGAGTGCCCCGTCTGCTTTTATGGCCGGTCGGCGGCATGGCCTTTGGATTTGTTTTCGGACTGACATACTGCGTGCTCGGATCGCTTATGGCAGATTACATCGTCTTCTTGTTTTTGAGATGGGGCGGGCGGGATTTCATCCTGAAGCACAGCCATAGATTGAACAAATTGCCCAAAATGCTTGAGCATGGCGGGATTCCGGCGGTTATACTTGCACGGCAGATGCCCATGCATGGAATGGTGATAAACCTTATACTTGGGCTGTCGCCGATAAGGCACAGGGATTTCCTGATCGGAACACTGATAGGACTTTTCCCTGAGGCAATTCCGTTCACGCTCCTCGGCACGGGAGCGAAGCAGGGGTCGCCATGGCAGAGCATGATTTACATCATGCTGGCACTTCTGGCGCTAGTGGTGGTATGGCTTCTCGTCAAACTCTATTTACAGAGGAGAAAAAACATTACTGATTGAAAGATGCGATTAGGCATGTATTTTCCTTCAACAGTGTATAAGAAAATAAATATAAGGGCAATCTCTCGAAATTTACTTTTCAGGGATTGATTGTTTAAAATGAATTTGCCTCTACAAAGTCTCCAAAAGACTTATGGCCCGTGGATTGCCGCTCAAAATAAATATGTGGTGGATTTGGTTTGTTTGGCGGCGCTCGCAATATTGGTAATATTCCCTGGCCTGGGGCAGCTCCGCTTCTGTACCAGCCACGAAGTCTTGCATGCAGAAACCATTCGCGAAATGGCGGAAAGCGGCGATTATGTGGAGACAAAGATCCTTGGTGAGCGTATCCCTGACAAGCCACCCGTGATGCATGCGCAGGCGGCGCTGCTGACGCATTGGTTTGGACAGCCAAGCATGTTTCTCGCCCGTTTTCCTTCCGCACTGGTAGCTTTATTGGGAGTCCTAGCCACATACGGGATTGGGCGGGTGATGCTGAACCGGCAGGCGGCTCTGTTCGGTGCGATGGCACTGCTGGGCATCCCAGGCTACAGTTTACTCGCCCGCCAGGTTCTGCCTGACATGACCCTGTGCGCGTGGATCCTTTTTTCCTGCCTGGGTCTTGTGCTTGGCATGCGCTCGGTTAAGACTTCCTCCCGAGTCCTCTACCTAGCGGCGGCTGGTTTTGCTGCAGGCATCGCTGTCCTTACCAAGGGGCCGCTGGGACTGCTCTTCCCTGTTTTTTTTGTAGTGCTGGCTCCCATTGGGCGTCCGGAATTCAAGCGGCCGCGCTTTAGCTGGCTTGTGTTTGGTGCCAGTTTTATTGTGGCCGCAGGGATCTGGGCCATTCCAGCCTACCTTCGCGACCAGGGGGTTTATTTGAACCAGGTGCTTTTCCAGCCCGATCTCAATCTTGCGACAATAGTAAAGGATAAGCCATTCTATAAACTAATAGGCGTTGCCCTTCTTCACTCGCTTCCATTTTCTATTTTTCTGCCGTTGGCTATTTGGGACTGGCGGCGATATGCCTACTCGCCACTGCTCGCAGTGGCGGCAGCAATACTTCTGACCTTCGTCTGCGTTCCTAAGAAACGCGATCACTATTTGCTGCCCATGTATCCTTTCCTGATGCTGGGAGTTGCAGCCTCCATCGTTAGACATGGCGAGAAAAACCGTTTTGTCCGACGGACAGCCATGACACTTGTGCCGCTTTCTCTCGTGTCATACCCGCTTTTCTTCACAGTAATACAACCTCTTGCTCTCCCAGATGGTGATCCGGAGATTCGCTTTGCCAGGGAAGCACTTCCCATCATCGGGCCAAGCAGCCGCGTCTATTGCATAGATGTGCATGACGAAGTCATAGCTTGGGTTGGCAAACGTTACGAAGGAATTGTTCAGCTCAGACTGCATTTGCCTGCCGATGTAGACCAGCTGCGGCAGGCCCCGAATGGATCGTTCCTTTTTACTGACCGCGATAGAGTAGAAGGGATACTTGAAGCCGCGGGGCCGTTGCCGCTGAAAGAAGTGCTGAGTCGTCCCGTGAGAAAGAAGACCTGGGTCCTTTTCCGTTTAGGGGATGGATCCTAAAAACCCATTGGGACTCTGCCCCGCGATCGGTTCAGGTGAGTGAATGACATTGACCCGGCTCTAGGGCGAGAGGCTCAATGCAAATGGAGATCGCTTAAAATGTGTGGAATTTGTGGGATCGTTTTATTGGATGGGACGACTGTTTCCGAGGCGGCCTACGAGCGGGTGAAGCACATGGTGCTGGCACTCGAGCACCGAGGACCTGACGATTCCGGCGCGGCCTGCTACGGTTCAGCGGTGCTGGGGGCCACCCGGCTGGCGATCCGTGGCGTACACGACGGCAGACAGCCTATGAGCGACACTGAGACAGGCGTCACCGTTGTCTGCAATGGCGAGATTGACAACCATCAGGAGCTGCGTGCCTGGCTTGCCGGGCGCGGACGCATTGTTAAACAAGCTGTTGATATTGCCGTCATTCCCGACCTGTACCTCGAACTTGGTGAAGCGTTTGTCGAACGTCTGGTGGGCGTCTTTGCCATCGCGGTATGGGATCCGCGCCACTCGCGACTATTGCTGGCGCGGGACCGAGCTGGCGAGCGATCTCTTTTTTTTGCTGTTGAGAACAAAACGGCCACCTTTGCCACCGAGATATCCTCTCTGGTATCCGAGGGAGCTTTCCGCCCTACACTTTGCCCCTCGGCGTTGTGTGAATACCTTCAAACCGGAGTCTTCCTTGCGCCCCGGTCCCCCTTCACGGAAGTGCATAAGGTACTGCCCGCGGAATTGGTGACGATTGACTCCGGAGGAGTCCGTCGGCAACGATATTGGAGATGGAATATCTGTGGAACGCAAAAACGAGAACCGGCACTTGACGAGTTCGATAAAATTTTCCGCGAGGCGGTCCGTCGTCAAAGCGACATCGATGTGAACTTCGGGGTTTTCCTGAGCGGCGGACTGGATTCTTCGCTGGTTGCGGCCGTAACGCGCAGCGTGCGGCCGGAACATTGCTTGAAAGCCTATACGATACGCTTCCGTGAGGAATCGTTTGACGAAGGCAGTTTTGCGGAAACTGTCGCCAACCTTCTCGGAATCGAGATGACGACAGTCGAAGTCCGGCCCGAGGTGTTCCCCGGCGAGATCGCGCGCATAGTGCGGCTGGTGGGCGAACCCCTTGCCGATCAGTCCTGGATTCCGACCGTTCTCCTGGCCCGGCATGCCGCGCAGGAGGCCAAGCTCGCTCTTGTGGGCGAAGGAGCCGATGAACTTTTCGGAGGTTATCCCACCTATCTTGGAGCAAAACCCGCCCTGTATTACTCCCGGCTGCCGGTGTGGATTCGTGCCGGACTCACCCGCCTGGTGAACGCCCTTCCGGTAAGCGACAAGAAGGTTACTATTTCTTTCCTCCTGAAACGGTTTGTACAGGGCTCGGAACTGGATGGTGTCTCGCGTCACCAGTTGTGGACTTCCGTCATTCCACCTGCGCTATTGCAGCGACTCGGTGTCAAACAGGCTGCGTCGCCTGTCCAGAGCCGCCCTGATTGCGCGCTGTTGGATGCCGTGCAGGAAATGGATCTGGAGACGCTGCTGGCGGAAGGACTTCTGACCGAAAAGGACCGAGGCAGCATGAGCAGTGCGCTGGAACTGCGTTCGCCTTTCCTTGACAAGGACGTAATGGAGTTTGCAGCTACACTGCCTGTGAAAGAACGCGTTTGCCGCCTGACCACTAAAGTTTTTCTGAAACGATACGCGTTGCGCTACCTTCCGGAATCCATTGTGAATCGTAAGAAACGGGGATTGTCGGTACCGCTGGCGGCCTGGCTTCGCGGACCACTTTACGAATACGCCCTGACGCGTCTGCGGTCGCCTTTGTTCACCGAAGTCGGCATAAGACCGGATGCGGCGCTGGAATTGCTCGAAGAACATCGGCGGCGGGTCGCCGATCATGCCCGTTCGCTCTGGACCCTGATTGTCCTCAGCGAATGGCTGGATTGGGCGGAGGAAACACAGCGAAGGGCGGGCCAGGAACCATAGCCGAAAATCTGTGCCGAAAAGTCGAGGGCAGGAGCCCAGAAGCCGTAGGCAATATAGGCGTTCCGAAAAAGCTCCGGCGCAGCCGGTTAAATTTATCCCGAATATGGAATCCTACTATACCGGCCAGACATCGTTGGCATTCACCATGAAAACAATTCCTACGGATCTTGGTCATTGGATCTCTATGTCTTTTTCTTTCTTGGGACGTCCTTTTGTCCGTCCGTATACCTTGTCGTAGAAACGTTCCGATGCCAGTTCCGCATAATATGGATATTTTTTTATTAGATCTTCGCCCGCTTCTCTGGGGATATGCTGGAATCGCTTGTAGAACCAAAGATACTGCTCCGGATTTTTGCGGACGATATCTTCGACAATTCTCATCAAATCCTGAGTCATCTCCAGATCGTCGGCATAATCTCCTGGCTCGCACGGCAGTTTTTCGAAATAGCTTTTGTAGCGGTGCCCGTTCCTCATGCACCCGCATACAACTACGGACGCATTCATCTTGCGTCCGAAAAGCGCGGGTGCGCGGCTGACCGGCACCGGCAGCCCAAGGAAGTCAACAAATATGCCGCCGTCCCTGACTCGGGTATTCTGGTCAACAAGCGTTGCCATCGCGTAACCGTCTTTCAATGCCTTAATCATTTCCTTGACGGCTCCTCTCGCAGGAATGACCATGTTGCCACCGGTGCAGCGGCTCTCATTTATAAGCGTGTCAATCCTGGGATTCCTGACCTCTCGGGCGATGACCGCAAACTTGCCGCCAATGAAAGTTCTTATCATCAGGCCTGCGAGCTCCCAGTTGCCGAAGTGCATGCACACGTAGATCAGGCCTCGGCCATCTTTCACGCAGGATTCCCATTCCCTGGATATTGCAGGATCAAAGTCAAGGTATTGCCTGATCTTCCCGGGTCTGCCGCTGAACCAGAACAATTCCATGACAGTAAGCACAATGTTGGACACGCTCTGTCGTGCAATTGAGGAAATTTCACACTCTTTTTTTTCTGGAAGGAAGATTTTCAGATTGGCTTTTGCAATACGACGCACCGAGGGCAGCATATATAGAAAGAATCCGAAAAATGCAGAAATCTTGAAAAGCAGTTCGTGCGGGAGCCGTCTTATGATGGAATATGCGAAAAACACCAGCAGATATTCGCCTGTGTGCCTGATTGCCTTGAATGGATTCTTGTTTTTTTTCAAATTGAAAATTTATGCCCCATTGTCAAGCCTAGAATCAAATGAAATAACTTTAGAGACATTTATACATCTTGTTTTTCTGATAGAATTTTTATTTTTTGTCTGTTGCAAAGGTAGCAGTTGAGAGGCATAGATCAAGTGGCCCAGCAGCAAAAACATAGGTTTCCCAGGAGTTATGCTTTCGACACTGAAACTTTCTATCCACTATTTCGGATATTTCAAGGAGGGCATCATTGCGAGTTCAGTCCCCATTTCCTGCGGGTTCTCAGGAGAAGCGGATTGAAAATCAGCCTGTCCACTGCGGTGCCGATAAGCATTATCACGAACATTACCGCGATCACGAGAGCTGTGTCATTGAGATCCCTTCCAGTCTGGAGAAGATTTCCGAGGCTGAGAGAATAGAACAGCAGTTCTCCGGCCATCAGGGATCTCCATGCGAAGGACCAGCCCTGTTTCAATCCGGCCAGGATCGAAGGCATTGCGGCCGGCAGGACGACTCTCCAATATAGGTTAAATCCTTTAGCTCCAAGGGTTTTAGCCGCCCTTATGAATTGCGGAGGGGTGTTTCTGACACCAGTTTCCACACCTATGGTTATTGAGAAGAGAGCCCCCATGATTACGACGAAAATTATGGCACGGTCGTTCAGGCCGAACCATATCAGGGCAAGTGGCAGCCAGCATATGCTTGGCAATGCCTGTATTCCGAGGACAAGTGAGCCGATGGTCTCGTCAACAAGCCTGATCCTGCCCATCAGAAGTCCGAGAATCACGCCAAATACGAGTGAAATGGAATATCCGATTGCAATTTTCTTCATGCTTGATTCTATGGCTTTCATGAGGACTTTGTCCATGAAACTATCCTTCAGGGAATTAAATACCTGCAATGGGCCCGGGAAAATATATTCCGGCCATATTTTCAACAGAAAAATAATGTGCCATCCGGCCAGTATTAAAAAATAGAACAGGACTTTTCTCAGAATGACGGCATGGATTGCCCTGGAATGCAGAAAGTAGCTGACAGGTGTTTTAAACTTTTCCAGGAGAGTCATATTTCAGCACTCCCCGGATTTGCCTGTGTTGCGCCTCTGAGTTTTTTCATTATTTCGGCGGTATATGTCGTGACTGCGGGGTTCTCCAGCGATCTGGGTCTCGGAAGATCTATCTTGAATTCTCCTGCAATGCTTCCCGGGCGCGGGGTGAAGACGACGACTCTGTCGCCAAGAGCGACTGACTCTCTCACGTTGTGCGTGACGAACACAATCGTCTTGCGAGTTTCGCTCCAGATCTTCTCAAGTTCCTGATGAAGCATATCCCTGGTCATCGCGTCAACTGCGCAGAACGGTTCATCCATGAGCATGATTTCCGGATCTATGGCCAGTGCTCTTGCGATAGCGGCTCTCTGGCGCATCCCGCCCGATAGCTGATGGACAAAAGATTTTTCAAATCCTTTCAAGTGTACGCGTTCTATCCAGTCCATCGCAATCTCGCGGCGTTTCTTGGGTGGAATATCTTTTGCTTTCAGTCCGAACTCGACATTGCCGATGATATTGAGCCATGGAAACAATGTTGCATCCTGAAAAAGAAGCACCCTGTCCGTCCCGGGACCTGTTATTTTTTTGCCCTTTGCGTAGACTTTTCCGGAATCAGGAAATTCAAAACCTGCGATAATTCCGAGGAGGGTTGATTTGCCGCAGCCGCTCGAACCGAGAAGGCATACGAACTCGCCCTTCGCGACATCCAGCGAGAAGTTCTCGAGCGCCTTGACTGGTGTACCTGTCTCGCTGGCGAAACTTTTTGAGACGTTGGTTATTTCAAGTATTTTCTCCATCTATTTTACTATTTCCGGGAGTCCTTTTTCTTTAAGAAGTGAGTTCAGAATTGTAAGGTCATATATCCCGGAAAGATCAGGTTTTATTTTTCCGAGATACCCAAGCTTGAAAGCGTCATCCGCGGATTTAACGAGTGACTTGCATATGGGATCGTAGGTGATGTCAATATTCTTCATCGATTTCTCGAGTATGTCCTCAGGAATGGGTTTCGTCGTTATCCGTTTAATCTCATTGTTTATTATGACGCGCGCCTTCTCCGGATTCTTCGCAATGAAATCTATCGCCGCAAGATGCCCTGCGAGAAACCTCTTCACGAGTCCAGGTCTTTTCGCAAGAAATTCCGTGCTCACTATCACATGTGCGGTCACAAATTTGCCGTCAGGCCACAGGGATCTCTCATCAAGGAAGATCTTGCCGTTGGCTTCCTGGACAAGCCTTGTCCCCCAGGGTTCAGGAACCCAGGCGCCGTCAACCCGTTTTTGCAGGAAGAGAGTCAGTATGTTCGGATTCTGAGTGGGAAGCACCTGCACTTTTCCGCCTTTTTCGACAGTGTTGAATCCGGCTTTTTCAATATAGGCTCTAAGCGCGACATCCTGTGTGTTGCCCATCTGGGGCGATGCGAATCTTTTGCCTTGAAGATCATTGTCCTTGTTTATCTCGTCATCATTCAGGGGGGCTGCCAATTTTTTACCCTGAAGATCCTTGGAGTCGTTTATTCCGGCATCATTTCTCACGATGAAAAGTGCGCCTCCGCTGGAAGAGCCGGCGATAATTTTTAATGCCTTTCCTCCGCTTTTGACATAACCGTTTATCGCGGGATTAGGTCCGATATATCCTATGTCTATTTCACCTGCAAACAGTGCCTCTATAAGTGATGGCCCTGCGTTGAAGGTCTTCAGATCAATCTTCACATTGTCTCCAAGCGCCTTCTGGAAGAAGCCCTCCGAAGTTCCCACAAGGGCAGGTGCATGCGTGAGGTTAGGGAAATATCCGAGCCTGAGTGTTTCTTTCTTCTCTTCAGCCGAAAGTATGAACTGCCACGAGAGCAGCAATACTGAGATCGCAGCGATTGCGAACCTTTTCATTCCAAATTCTCCTTTTATGTTGATTTTCAAGAAAAGCCGGACAGTTATAATATCTATAATTTATATAGGCAATATGTCAAACAGCGCTTGAAATAAATCTGAATTTATTTAAATGAAAAACGATAACTCCTCTAAATGGAAACTTGAGGTGTTGGATTTACAGTATGGGGAATTATATTCTTAACAGGATACCAGGGAAGACTGTGTTTAAAGGTGACATGTAAATGTCGGAACAAGATCAAATGGAGGTTTGATATGGCATCGGCGACTAGGAAATATATGGTGGAGCCCGGCGGAAAAATAAATCTTTCCAAGATGAATCCCGCAGAAACAGCCCTTTTTGAGGACGGCAAGAAAGTGGCGCTGGAAAAAAACGAAAAGATGCGCTCCAAGATTGATTCCATGCAAGAGATGCTCTATGCCCAGAAGAAACATCGTATCCTGATTGTGCTGCAGGGCATAGACACTGCCGGCAAGGATGGTACGATCCGCCACGTCTTCGAGGGTGTCAATCCGCAGGGAGTGAAGGTCGCATCATTCAAGAAACCGACGGAGCCCGAGTCGGATCACGACTTCCTGTGGCGTGTTCACCCGCATGTTCCAGGCAAAGGCGAGATTGTGATATTCAACAGGAGCCATTATGAGGATGTCCTGGTGGTTCGAGTGCATGATCTCGTCCCGGAAAAAATATGGAAGAAACGCTATGATCACATAAACAATTTCGAGAAGATGCTTTCTGACGAGGGCGTCACAATATTGAAATTTTTCCTTTATATAGACAGGGACGAACAGAAAAAGAGGCTTCTTTCGAGGCAGTCCGACGAGACCAAGCAGTGGAAGCTCAGCGAAAGCGATGTTCCGGAACGAAAACTGTGGGACAAATATATAAAGGCCTACGAGGAGGCGATATCCAGGACAAGCACCAAGGATGCGCCCTGGTATGTCATTCCCTCTAACCACAAATGGTACAGGAACTATCTGATAAGCAGGATAATATCAGAGACTATGGAAGACCTCAAACTTAAAATCCCGAAGCCGTCATTCGATGTGTCCAAGCTTGTGATTGAGTGAGAATTAAAATACCGATTCAAGGGGCAGACACTTTCCAATGGCATTGCCGAGACGGTTTTGAAATTTGGATTTCGCGGAAAAGCTGTTATAATAACTGTATATAAAATAAGAGGGAAATTCTTATGATTTGCGACAATTGCGGAAAAAATAGAGCTTTCGAAAGAAAAATTACACATACCTATGGAAAAGGCAAGAGCCTTATACTGATTGAAAACATTCCTGTCATTGATTGTCCAGACTGTGGAGAGCAGGTACTTACTGCGGAAACAATCAAGGAAATTGAGAAGATTAAAAAAGGCAGGACTGCACATCTCAAACAGCGTTCTGTCCCAGTAGCCCAATTCGCATAATTATATTTGCCATAAAAAAGTTCCTGCCTTAATCAGATTTAAGGCGGGGAATATGATTCGTAAAAAAAGGAGATAAAAAACAACTAAATTGTGCTTCGTGATCACCTCCCGATCAAATATCGGAAGAGATCCCGGGGCTAGAAAAAATCAATACGTAATTTTCGACAGACGTTTCTATCTGAAAACTGGTAATTTTCTCGTGTAAGGAACGATGTTGAAGGTTGCGCCCTCCTTTGGGCGCCTCCTTTGCATCCTTACACAGGCATACCAGTGCCTCAGATAGAGTGCAGATGTGAGTGCGCCCTCTTTTTTTGGTAGCATTTCCATCCACACCACGCTTGCCGAGAATCGCCGCAATAAATAAAAAGGGGAATGTGATGAAAAAAATATCTGCAGTTTTATTGTTCATGATGGCAACATTTAATGTCTTTCCAGAAAGTAATTCCGGAGACCCAAAGGAACTAGTTCAGGCGAGGGAAGAATATGCACGACAGGCGAAACGTGCTTGTGAACCGATAAAGAAGAAATATCTTCAATACCTCGAAGATCTAAAAAAACGACTCGGCGCAAAAGGCGACATCGAAGGTGCCATGGCAGTCCAGAATGAAATCAAGGATATTTCTTCGAAATCATTGAATGAAATTATTTCTTTGCCTGAATCCAAAGAAACCGCTCAATCTGCTAAAGAAAAAGAAGATGGAGACAACCCCGATTCAGATCAAGGTGATCCATTCAAGGAAAAACTCTGGCTCAAATCCATGAGGATCAAATCCGGAGAATATACCGTCGGAACTGAACTAATAACAATAAAGAATGAAAAGGATAAACCAGCTCCTCTGATATCTGTTGAAAAAGGTGCTTTATGCAAAGATGGGAATATCTTTATTTCCCAAGGAAGCATTATAGCCAAAAAAGCGAAATTTGCAAATGTCGGCATCTCTGTTGAACTCGGGGGGTATTTTGAGGCTACTGATTGCATCTTTGAAAAATGCTCATTCGCCAAAGGCGGTGGTTGGTTTGTCGCTTTGTGGAGTTCAAGATGGAAATTCAAGAACTGTGTATTCACTGAAAAGTTTTTCACAGGTTGGGACTCCGTGAACGTCGGTGTAATCATCGAGAATTGTACTTTTTATGGCATCACCTTCCCAACATTCAATTACAGAGACGATGCCGGAAAGGAATGCCAGGATGAACAAAGGACAATAAAAGATTGCAGGTTTGTTGACTGTGCTATTCCCGAAAGCGTTTTAGCTGCGACAAAGAGTTGTCAATTTCAGAACTGCGAATTCCTGCCCGACAAGGAATATAACTACAAGACTTCTGTTAATGTCAATATCTATGTGAATAACACAAAGGGCGATATGCCAAAAGGGAATGATAATCTTAAGTTCAATGTCGTGAAATCCACAAATGACGACAAGTCTATGCGAGGATCAAATATCAAGTACAATTATAAGAAGCCGTAGAGAATACAATTAACATGGGAAAGAAAGGAATCAATAAAATGAAATCATGCTACTCCACACAATTTCTGATATGGGCGGCTTTATTATTTTTCAATTTTTCTGTGTTAGGCTTGGCTGAAGAAAAGAAAGATGATTCGCCGGAACTTTCCCAGGCAAGAAGCGATTTTCAGAAACAAGTCAAGACGATGCTAGATCCGATTACAAAAAAATATATACAAAGGCTTGAAGACTTGAAGAAAAAGCTGGGTGCTAAAGGCGATATTGACGGTGCCAAGGCTGTCCAGGATGAAATAACAAGGTTAAAATCAATAGCTCCAGATTCTTTGGAAAATGAACCGAATTCAAAAGATGCTACAACAGAGAAGGTTTTGCTCGGAAAATGGTCCTTTGAAAAGAAAGATAGGTCTTATTCGGCAATCTGGACATTCCAAAAAGATGGAATCGTCTTGTCAAATAACGGGACACCTCGCGGCAATTGGGAAATAAGAAAAGATGTAGTGTATATCAATTGGGGGGGCAGTGCTTGGGAGGAATTTGTTCTTCCATTAAATCCAAATTCGACTGAGTGTAATTCTCACGTTGGTGGCTCAAAATGTGGTGTGGCAAAAAAAAAGACATCAACTGAAAATTGTTTAGTAATCTGGAATCAACATAATGCTCACCATGATGACAGAGGAACAAAAAAGGTAAATATTATATTTTATGATAATAATCAGGAGATTAATAAAATAGAAAATCAGGAATTAAAATGGGAAAAAGGGAAAGACTGTAAAAATACATTCTCGCTGCCTGATAAAGAATTTGACAAGGTTAGGGTTGAGATTATCGAACATATCGGTTTATCTGGAGGACTATCCGAAATAGAAATTTGGAAAGATGGTGAAAATATTGCATTAAAATCAAAAGTCTCTGTATCTGGTGTTTTTTCAAACAATAATGATTATTCAGGAGACCGGCTAATAGATGGAATAACTTCGTCTTCAGCTGAAGGTGTTGGATTTTGGCTATTGCACGATAAAGCCACAGGTTGGTGTGAACTTAGTGATTTTAATAAGACTGTCAAAAAATAATAAACGTCAACCAATAATAATGGAGGAAAAATGAACAGAAACTGTAGAGAAATTGAAAAGTTTGAGGATTTAAACTTCAAGCAACAGGCCAGCAGGATCAACGCACATGTGTCAACTTTGGGGAAAGCGATAAAAGCCCACCTGAAAAAGTCAAATAAACCAGAAGAAACTTTGCGCAAATGCACCAGTCAAATAGCAAGAATGACGGTGCGATTATTGAAATAAACCACTATCCTTGGAAACTTTGTTCAAGGCTTTGTCTTTTTCTGGTAATTCCAATTCCATGTCAAATTGATTTTATAAAATAGGTAGGGACGCCTCGCCGAGGCGTCCGCGGCGGTCTCGGCGAGACCGCCCTACCAAAGCCCCTGCGAAGCCGATTAAAATTATGCCATTTGGATATAACATTTAAAATATCAATTTGACTTTTATTTAGAATAAGTACAAGAAAAAAACAGACAAAGCCACTGGTCAACTCAAATACCATAATATTTTAGGGAAATTTGGGAATTGATTTCTTTCTATAAGTCATGACTCAGAGCAGATTCCGCTGTATGTGAAAAAAGTAGGTCTGGTTTCGATGAACCCAGACATGCCAAGTCTCATCGAGACTTGGCGAACGTTTATTACAAGGTTAAGTTTTTGCTGCGCAAAAACTTAATGGTGAAGTCTATTTTATCAGGCTTCTGTCACCGATGTCCGGAGTGGCATACAGTGGAAGGAATCGGATTTTTTGTTCAGGAAGTTCCTTGTAGGGAGCGCTGTAGAGGACTATACCCTTTGGGCAGTTTGGGTAGTTCTCCAACATTAAGTGAAGACTGCGCAGCTTGCCTGACGGCCCGGACTTTACTTCCACCGGGTAGATCTCTCCTTTTTTCACCGCGAGGAAATCCACTTCTGCGTTACTGTTCCTTGCGTCACGCGCCCAGTAGTAAAGATCGTTGCCGTGCCAGGCAATCAATTCCTGGGCTACAAACTGTTCCGCAAGCTTGCCACGATAGATTGCCAGGAGATCGTCATGCGCGATTTCGATGTCCGCCGGAACTTGGCAAAGCCTCTGCATAAGGCCGATATCCAAGATGCAGGCTTTGAATTTGCCGGAAGCCGCCGTGGCTCCAAGAGGCAGACCAGACGGATTACAGGATGGAATCTTATGCAGGAGTTTCGCTTTTACCAGCAGATCAAAAGCCTTGTGCGCAGTTTGATATGAGAAGTTCGAGCTGAGGCGGGTGTACTTCAATTGTTCTCCGACCGATTTGGCGACATTGAGAAATACTTCGTCCATACATTCGATGTCAACCCGCGGTTTATATTTTGAGAAATCATCGCGAAATGATTCAATTATTTCCGACTGAACAGAGAATGCCTCTATCATCGAGCCAGTATCGCGGTAAGCCTTTACCGCTTCCGGCATACCACCGACAAAAAAATAGTTTTTCAGCTCCGAGAGGATGGCCTGTTGCAGGGATTCACTAAGCTCCGCCTGAAATGTAAGCACTTTTTCAGCCATAGGGACTTTCCCCAAGGCCAGCAAATATTCATAAAATGTCATGGGGTGAACGTGCAGATACTGAATTCGTCCTACGGGAACAGATATCTCGCCGAAGGCAAACTCCAGCAGGGATCCCGCTGCAACAACATGAAGCTCCGGCATTTTTTCATAAAAATAACGCAGTGACATTATTGCCCGGGGACAAGCTTGTACTTCGTCAAGAAAGAGAAGTGTCTTTCCGGGCAGAATCCTGCCTGCTGCAAACTCCAGACCCTTGAGAATCTCGCGAGGATCAAGACTGCCTTCAAAATATCTGTGCAAATTCCGTTGAGCCTCCAAGTCAACAGTGACAACATGTTTAAACTCTTTTGCGAGCACATTTTCGACCAACCAAGTTTTACCCACCTGTCGCGCTCCGCGGATTATCAAAGGCTTCCGTCTTGCTGAATCTTTCCAGTCAAGAATTTTTTGTTCAGCTAATCGTTTCATGGCGTTGCTCCCTTAGGTTACTATTATTCAGCTAAGTTCTATTAAACAATAGTAATATAATGCATATGCCTCTAAAATCCAGTAATGATTTAGAAAATATTGAAGATTCTTTATTGAAACTCAGGAAACCCCGTCCTCCGGGCGAAGCCAGGTGTTTCGCGGGAAATATCCTGATTCTTCCACTTCATAATTTTCCCCAAGCTGAGTGCTGGACTATGCGCCCCTCTCTCTTCCAGTTTTTCTCAAAGTCGGTTTCGATTTCCGCAATGTCTTCGATGAGGCTGTTGTCCTTGTGGAAAAGTCCAGACTTCTCCATTTCGCCGCAGACTGAATTGAAATACCGGGAGTCGTCTGTGGAGAAATGGAAAGTTCCCCCGGTTTTTAGTATTCTTGACAATGAGCCTATGAATTCGGAGCAGATCAGTCTTTTCGACTCGTGCTTGTCTTTAGGCCAGGGATCTGGGCAGAGAATATGAATCCTGTCAATCGAGGAGTCCGGGAGCAGTATTCCGGCGAGGAATCTTGACTCGGATCTCAGGATTGCGAGATTCGCGAGATTTTCTCTTTCGGCCTTTTTTTTAAGCTTGCGGAGCCTTCCGATCATGACATCGGACGCCATTATTAGGCGGTCGGGGTGGAGCCTGGCGAGCGCACATGAGAATGTCCCTTTTCCGCATCCGAGGTCGAGTTCGGTCTTTCCCGACGTGGGGACGGATTCGGCGGAATAAGCCTGAGTGAGAATTATAATATCAATGTTTTTTCTGTTCATGGCTGGAATAATATACGGATAATAATTATCTTTCAAGAGGGAATAAAACAAAAAGAACAAGAGAGACAGATGCAGAACCGGGTACTCAAGATAATACGGAACATATCCAAGGTCATTTCAGAGAGCATTGACAGGCAGGTTGTGCTTGATGAAATCGCGAAGATACTGGCTCTCAGGCTAGACTGCCAAGTCTGTTCGATATATATCCACGACGAGTCCACCAATGAGCTTGTCCTCAAGTCCACTTTCGGCCTTAATCCTGATTCTGCCGACAAGATTAGGCTTAAGCCGGGAGCCGGAATAACGGGAACGAGTTTTGTTCAGAACGAGATAATCAATGTGGCCTCCCCGGACAAGCATCCGCAATATGTGTTTTTCGCCGATTCCGGCGAGGAGAAATACAAGTCTTTCCTCTCGATCCCGCTGACCGCCAGTGGCCACTGTGTCGGAGTCCTGAACCTCCAGAGATTGGCGGAAAAGCGATTTTCACCTTCGGTTGTTGACACGGTGAAGTCTGTCTGCACGCAGGTTGCCAACCTGATTCTGGCATCGCGGATGCTGGAGGTGCTTGCCGTAGATAAGAAGAAGGTTGTGGTGGAGGCACGGCATCCGTCCAGGGGACAGAAAGTCATAAAGGCCGTGTCTTCCGGGGCGGGTGTGTCCATTGGAAGAGCCACAATTTTCGAGCGCTACGACTATTTCTCGGAGATAATGCCTGAAATGCTTGAATCATCTTCAAAGGAACTCCTGTTATTAGAATATGCCATAAAAATGGCGAAGAAGGAGACTGCGGAGCTTGAGGCGCACGCCATGAAGATGATTTCAGAAGCCGACGCCTCCATTTTCAATGTGCATATCCTTTTCCTGGAGGACAAGGCTTTTCTCGACTCCATACGTGACAAAATATCAGGGCAGAATTTTTCCATAGAGTACAGCATCAAGATTGTCAATGATGAATATCAGGCGAAATTCAGTCAGCTGAAGGATCCTGTCCTCAGGGAGAAATCTTCGGATCTCAAGGATGTCCTTCTCAGGCTTCTCGCAATTGTCAAGTCGTTGAGAGGCAGAGAAAAAGGTGTCGAGAAATATGTCAGACATGAAAATCAGATCATAGTCACGACTGAGCTTCTGCCTTCCGACATAATAAAGCTTCCGATCGAGAACATCTCGGGGATTATCTGCGAGAGGGGAGGGACGACAGCCCACATTGCCATTCTTGCGAAAGCACTCAACATTCCTCTCATGTTGGGTGTCAGGGATCTGCTGAAGGAACTGTCTGAAGACGATGAAATCATAATGGACTGCCATTCTGGGAATCTCTACATAAGGCCCACCGCCAAGATAAGAGAGCAGTTCGAGGATATCATAAAGACGGGAAAGACTTCAAAGAAGCTTTGCGATCACGCTCCGGCGTTTACCACCGACGGGGAGAGGATCATTGTTCGGGCGAACCTGTCACTTGTCAGCGAATGCCCCATGCTTTCAACGTTCGGAGCCGAAGGCATAGGGCTTTACAGGACGGAGTTTCTCTTCATGATAAGGGATCACGTGCCTTCCGAGGACGATCAGGCCGGCGTCTATTCTAAAATTGTCGCGGCGGCCGGTGAAAATTCTGTGACCATGAGGATTCTTGACATAGGGTCTGACAAGCCTCTTCCATATTTCAATCTGCCCTCGGAAATGAATCCCGCCCTGGGGTGGAGGGGGATAAGGGTGATGCTCGAAAAGCGGGATATGCTCAAGACCCAGCTGAAGGCGATACTCAAGGTGTCCTCCGGCGCCAAACTGAAGATCCTTTTCCCCATGGTTTCCGTCACTTCCGAAGTCATTGAGATAAAACAAGTATTGTCCGAAGTCGAATACGAACTGCATTCCAGAAATATTCCGCATAATGAGAATTACCAGACGGGGATAATGCTCGAGGTGCCTTCTGCGGTGATAGCGCTGGATGAGATTCTCCCTTACGTTGACTTCATGAGCATAGGTTCCAACGATTTGCTGATGTACACCTTTGCCGCGGACAGGACCAACGAGTATGTAGCGTCAAAAGTGAAAGCATTGCACCCGACCTTCCTTAAACTGCTTGCCCTGATAGGCCGTAAATTCCGCAAGCACCCTGACAAGGGACTTGCGATATGCGGAGAGATGGCATCGCATCCTTATGCCGCGCCGTTTCTCATTGGTGCCGGAATCAGGGAGTTCAGCATGTCAATGCCTCAGATCCATTCCGTCAAGAAGGCGATAAGGGCGTTTTCCTCGACTGAATGCGAGTCCATTTTGGAAGAGGCCATGGCCTTCGACAACATGGAGTCGGTACTCTTCCTTGTGAAACAGGCGTTTATGGACAAAGGACTTGAAAATGTCGACTGAATATTTTCTATTAAAAAGATGAGAGGTTATAATGCTTTTTCAAAAGGCTGCGGCAACTGTAATTGTTATCTTAATTTTAATTACCGCATATCTCCTGGTCGAACTTTCAAACACCAAGATGGCACTTGAGAGATCAAGAAGAAGTTTATTGCCTGGAGAAGAGATCGGGGAAGTTAAGTCTGTAAAAAACAATAAAAACAAGGCTGAAGCCGAAATCCAAAGGCTCAGGGAAGAAATCGAACTTTTGAAAAAGAAGGCGAGGGCTGCGAAGTCCACCAGCACAAGCAATACTTCAGAGAATGCATTACTCTCTTCGGTCTCAGGCAAGGAGCAACTTCTAGATCTGCTATATACTAGCGATCCCGCCAGCAGGTTGAAGGTGCTTGAGAGCCTGGGGCTGGCTCCGTCAACAGAAGATTATGCCAGGATGATGGATGCCATGGTAAAGTCGAAGAACTTGAGCTGGAACGCCATGAATCCCATTCTGAGCGAATGGTTCAAGCTTGATCCTGATTCGCTGATAGACTGGGTGATCGCACTTGATTCCTCGAATAAGAATGGAGACCAGACATTGCAGGGCATGAGCATGAGCATTCTTAGTATGGTGGGAAACCTGTTTCCCAATAATACGCTTGAAAAAGCGGCGGACTTCATCTCCAAGCTTCAGGACGGCAACTCAAAAGAACAGATAATAAGTAGCCTGATCTTCAAGTACGCTGCGAGCAATCCTGAAGTTGCCAGAGAATGGTTCGACACTATGAAAAATGAAAACTTCAAGGTCAACGCGGTTATGGCTCTTGCGCGCGGGCTTGCTCAGAAAAATACGCAGGAAGCCATTACGTGGCTTGAGTCTCTGCCAGACGGCATCCTCAAGAACAATGCCTATGTGAGCTTTATCACAGAATATTCGCAGAAAGATCCAGAAGATGCCATCAGGATGGCCGAAAGCATAAAAGACGAAAACTCCTATATCTATGCTGTCTCCAATGCCATCGCGCAGATCACATCTAAAGATCCTGGTAAGGCTGGCGAAATACTCAAGAAGTATCCGGCGGGAACCTTGAAGGACCGCTGCTGCCAGAACTATATATACAATATCGCCAGGGATTTCCCCGAGACTGCGGCGCTGTGGGTTGACGAGATTTCAGACAATGCACAGAAACAGAATATGCTGGTATATGTTGCCAATACATGGATGTGCAGGGCCGACAAGAGGGATTCATTCGAGGAATGGTTCAGAAAAGTGGAACTGCCTTCAAATATACGCGATCAGATACAGAAACAGTATAATACCATTAAGAATGTGCCACAGTCTGGCGATCAGCCCGTTTTTGGCAATCGACCGGGGAAGTAAAGGAACCCATTATTGTTCCATTGGAAGTCACATCTCAAAATTTCCATTTTCCTTAATTTTACTCCCACCATTGCAACACGTCAGTCTTTATTCCTTTTTGCTGTCGTTGAAGGGGCGGGTGAATATTCGCATTCGAAGATAGCATAACCCGAATCATCCCAGATTGGTTTGATTTTTCCTTGTTCCGCAAGTCTGCCAATTGCTGCGGAAAAGCCGACCGATCTTTTCAGGTATTCTTTCATCCTGTCCGGATCCCTGAGCGACAGTCCGATAAGGATGTGTGTAATCTTATTGTTACCAAGGACTTCCAATATTGTATCCTCGTTCTCAAATTTCTCGGGCGGGGTGAAGTATTTCTCCTGGAAAAACGGAGTTCCTATTTCGTATTTTCTAGGCATATAGAGCCCTCTGTTTTCAAAGAGAAGGAGGAATTTAGCGTTTTGCGGGGTTTTCATCCTGATCATGTCCATTGCCTGAAGGAAGCCTTCCCCTGTGCCGGAATAGACGAAGTCTGCAGGTCTCATCTGGCCAGACAGGCATTTCCAGGAACTTGCGAAATACTCAACTAGGATACTGGGAAAGCTCCATAGCATGAGGATAAATGAGGCGCAGACAATTATTTTCAGATATGTTTTTCTCCCCGTTAGGGATGTTTTGATGGCAATGTAGAACATCAGTGCGGCGAGGACGAAGAATCTGGCCTGTTGTGCTGTGAAGAACCAGAAGACATAGAAAATTGCAAGGAAAAAGAAAACCGGTAAAAACTTCTTCCAGTCCCTCTTCCGGAGCGCATGTAAGAGGGAAAATGCCGCGAGGAGGATTGCCACTATGAACTGAAGTCCCATGTTCCCGTCATAAGTGTTTATCGGAAGGCTGATCAGTATTGGTGCCGCGAAGAAGCCTGAAATCCCTTGAATCCCGTACTTCACGCTTCCTGCAAGATGGTGATAGACGCTTGTCTCGATCGCGGCTGGCGAGCTGGTGAAATATCTTGCGCAGTACGGATAGAACGGATTTCCAGTTTCAAGCCAGGGTCTCGAATAAAACATCACCAAGACAAGGACGAATATTGCGTAATAGGCGGCAAGAGGTTTAAATGTTATTCTCCTTGTCATCAATGCCATTCCAATAAAGTATATGGAAAAGGATAATCCCACAATTAGCCCGGTCAGCTTCACGGAGGATGCGATTCCACAGATTATCCCAAGAGCGTAGGCGTCTTTGCCGGAGGGCGCATTGTTCGAGTTTTTAAGAATGGCGAACGCGCAAATGAAATGTATCAGGATTATGATCTCGACATATGCGGAAGAGCCACACATGAGCATTATGCAGGAAAGTCCGAAGGAAAAAGTCATGGCACTGGCATTGAATGCGGAATTTCCCTGTTTCAAGATATGATATAGGCTTATCAGGGAAAGCATCCACAGCGCCCACAGGAAGAGGCGTGCCGCCAGAATTCCCCCAAGATACATGTTCAACATGAAAATAAAATTACCAGCTCCGGGAAAGGCGGAATATGGATTGTCCGGATAGAAACAGATCCCACCCTCGATCAGCCATCTGCAAGGAACCGCGAGCTGGTAGCAGAGCTCGTCCCAGCATATCGGAAGACAGAGCGAGTTCCCGAATGTGAATATTGCGGTTGCAGCAAAAAGTAGCAGAAAAACGTAGTTCCTGCGCATGTATTTTCCGGCAGAGGCGCGTATGGCCCCCAAGGAGCGGGCGATGTCAGCGAGCGATATCGCCGAGATTGCGAACATCGCATATTTTATCATAGGAGATGAAAAAAGCCCGCAAAGCCCGGCAAAGAAGGTGAGCCCAATCAGTATGTCCATTCCTATTATGAGCGACACGACGGTGGAAAGCACAGGATGCCTTATCTTGAGTCCTGTGGCTTTTACGAAAATTGCACCTAGAAGACGGGCATCCAGAAACACTGCTGCAACTGCGATAATCGCAGCAATATGTCCTCCGCCTGTCGCAATCAGCCATTCGTTCATTTATACAGCCATATAGATTTTGTCACCAGTTGTACGATAGTTCCTTACGGCGGATCATGACAAATATTTTTGTCCAGGTAGGCCAAGCCTCGATGAGGCTTGGCATGTCTGGTTTCATCCTACTTCGTTCTGCAAACTACGAAGGACAGGTCGAAACCAGACCTACTTCCCAGTATCGAGCTAGACAGGTCAACACCAAATCCTACTTGCGCCGTAAGGCTTTTTCCCCTTTAATCCGAATCTTATCTTGCTTAACTCATTATTAAACCACTTTTTATAAGAAAGACAATAGCTGTAGGCAAAGATATGCAGACTGAGTTGCGCTGTGATCTCAGGAAGAGTCAGGAGGGAAGATTAAAAATGTTTGAAAAATATATTTCTTTGTCTTGCAAAATATTGCAAAATGATGCATATTGTTTCAAAAATAGGAATAAAATGGACAAGGAAAAGGAAAGAAGACTGCTTTCGCCCGAAAGGGAGCAGGCGATACTGGACGAACTTGAAAAGGGGCCGCATCCCATAGGCGACCTCTCGGTCCTTCTCCGGGTCTCCGAGGCCACAGTGAGAAGAGACCTGCTGTCACTTGAGAAAAAAGGACGCATCCGCAGGGTGCATGGCGGCGCAGTAAGGGTGGCTCCTCCACCAGATGAACCTGTCTTTGAGGAAAAGGAGTCAATAAGAAGTTCCGAAAAGGAGAAAATCGCACGTCGAGCCCTGTCAGAAATAGAGGATGGCGACACGGTCTTTCTCGACGGCGGAAGCACGGCTCTCTCCCTTGCTAGACTTCTTCCGGCCAGAAAGAACCTGACTGTCGTCACAAATTCCCTCATGGCCGCTTCCGAACTTTCATCCGGGCATAACAGCCTTATCGTTGTAGGAGGCAGATTCAGGCCTCTCAGCAGGACTCTTGTCGGCGCACTCACCGCAAAGACATTGGAGTGCCTGCATTTCGACAAGGCGTTCGTCGGAACCATGGGATTCACCGCCGATGCCGGCATTTCCACCACGGATCCCGACGAGGCGTTCACCAAGGAGCTTGTAATAAGACGGTCGGAAAAGGTCTTTCTTATTGCCGACAGCTCGAAGCTTGGTGTGGCATCGTTTTCCGCGAGCGGTAACATCTCGGACATTGATTTCATCATAACTGATCCGGCTGTCTCGGGGAATTTTGTGAAACAGCTCAGGAAGAAAGGCGTGAAAGTGATAAAGGCATAGCAGTATAATCATTATTAACCACAAAGACACAGAGACACAAAAGGATTTTAATTATGCAAAATGGATACGCACCAATACCTGATGAAATAAATGTAATGTCAAAAGTTATTATCGATGGGGCATTTAAGGTCCATAAAGCATTAGGGCCTGCCCTTCTCGAATCGGTATATGAAATATGTCTGTGTCATGAATTGCAAAAATCAGGATTAAAAGTAAGACGACAGGTTAATGTCCCTGTCATTTATGACAATATGAGATTTGATGCCGGATTCCGTTATTAAAAAGGGTATTAAAAGATTAGTATTATAAATTTTAGTACCTCTGTGTCTTTGTGTCTTTGTGGTTAATTTAAAACATATATTGAAAGGAAGAATCAAAATGGGAAACTATTACAGCGATCTGAGCCCCGATTTCAGGAAAAAGACAATCAATCTGTTGCCAATCGAATGCTACTCCTTCGAGAAGATGATTAAAGAGGAGGTTGCCGACGGATCGGTTGACAAGAAGGAGCTTCTCGAAATTTACGAGTGCATGCTGATGATCCGGGAATTCGAGGAGATGATACTCAAGCTCAGAACTGGCGCATACGAATCCGTCAAAAATTACGAGTACAGGGGGCCGACGCATCTTTCGATCGGTCAGGAGGCCACATCCGCTGGCGCCTGTGCCATCCTTAAAATGACCGACTATATCACATCCACCCACCGAGGACATGGGGACTCGATAGCCAAAGGGTATTTTGCAATAAGGGAGATGGACGACAAGCGCCTCAGAGATCGCTGCCCGGAATCTGCGAGTCTCGCAGGGGACGAACTTCTCGAATCTGTCATGGAAGATCACGTGTTCAGGACGATAGCGGAACTTTTCGGCAAGGAGAGCGGCTATGGAAAGGGCAGGGGGGGCGGGATGCACATCTTCGACTTCCGTGTAGGCCATCTCGGCGCGAACGCAATCGTCGGCGGCGGTGTCCCGATCGCCACTGGCGCCGCGATGACATGCAGGATTGACATCAACCCCGCGAACAAGGGCAGGCTCGTCTGCTGTTTCGCCGGAGACGGCGCCTACGCCAACGGAGTCGTCCTGGAATCGCTCAACTGGGCCGCACAGGATCAGTTCACAAACAAGAAGCTCACAAGCATAAACTACGGTCTGCCAATAATTTACTGCATCGTCAACAACCATTTCGGAATGACAGGAAGAGCCGAGGGCGAGGTCACCGGCGTGGACTCGCTCGCCAGAAGAGCCGCAGGTTTTGACAACGAGAACATGCATTGCGAGGTCGTCAACGGAATGGATGCCATCGCCGTCAGAGACGCAGTCCTGAGAGCAAAAAAAATCATACTCGAAGGCAAAGGCCCTGTCCTGCTCGAACTCAACACTTACCGCTATTACGGACATTCGCTCTCCGACCCGAGAAACGAATACAGGACCAAGGAAGAGGAGGAAAGGTGGAAGGATGTTGACCCCGTCTTCACATTCAGGAAAAGGCTTGTTGACCAGAAGATCTTCAATCCTGAAATCCTCGACGCTCTCGAGAAAAAAGTCTCGGACAGAAATGCAAGGGCAGCCGTCCGCGCGGTCGCCTCTCCTGACCCCGTTCCAGAGGATGTTATAAGGTATATGTACACAGACAGCTCCTGCACGGAGATCCCGAAACCATACACTAAGATAGATGTCAAGGGAGAGAAGCCATCCATCAAGAGAGACTCCGAGGGAAGGCTCAACTACCGCGACGCCATAAAGGAGGGGCTCTTCGAGGAGATGGTCAGGGATGCCAGAGTCGTTGTATATGGCGAGGATGTCGCTGATTATGGAGGTGCCTTCAAACTCACAAAGGGAATGCTGGAATATTTCGGCAGGGGGCGCGTGTTCAACACCCCCATATCCGAAGCCTGCATCTGTGGAACAGGTGTAGGAATGGCGATGACCGGCTACCGTCCGGTCGTCGAACTCATGTATATGGATTTCGCCCTGATGGCTTCGGATCAGATTTCGAACCAGGCCGCGAAATGGCATTATATGACAGGTGGAAACGTCAAGGTTCCGCTTGTCGTAAGATGCAGTGTCGGCGGCGGAAAAGGCTACGGAGGACAGCACTCGCAGTCACTCGAGTCAATGTTCTGCCACATTCCTGGAACATATGTTGCATATCCTTCAAATCCTTATGATGCCAAAGGACTTATAAAAACAGCGATAAGGGATGATAACCCGGTTATATTTGTCGAAGGACAGCTCCTCTACAATGTCAAGGGACATGTTCCTGAGGGAGAATATCTCATTCCATTCGGCCAGGCTAATGTGATCAGAGAAGGAAAGGACATCACATTTGTGGTCTGGGGGCCCGCAGTTCCGGATGCCCTGAAGGCTGCCGACTTGCTCGCCAAAGAGGGCATTGAGGTTGAAGTCATAGACCCGAGGACTCTCGTCCCGTTCGACTGGGAGACAGTCTTCGAGTCTGTCAGGAGGACTGGTCGATGCGTGGTCATAAGCCAGTGTGTGGACATCGGAAGTTACACTGGCGAAATAGTCTCTCAGATTGTCTCGAACTGTTTCGACTATCTTGACGCGCCAGTTCTCAAGGTGGGAGCGAAAAATGGTGTCGCCCCGCAGGCTTACTCTCTAGAGAAGGCGTTTCTGCCGACACCCGAGGACATGGTCGCCGCAGCGAGGCGCTTGATATAAGCTCGAAACTCGAATTTCGAAATTCGAAACAAGCACGAATTATGAATAAATAGACTGGGGTATCTCCTTGACTAAAGTACCCCCTACGGCTTGTGTTTTTCATGCTTGTTACGCAGGCCTTTTGAGATGGAACGGTACGTTGCCGGTGGGGTTCGCACAGAGTTCTCGATAAGACGCTGGAACAAGAGTCCCC
>CAIQLG010000048.1 GCA_903872565.1 uncultured Lentisphaerota bacterium
CATCTCAAAAGGCCTGCGTAACAAGCATGAAAAACACAAGCCGTAGGGGGTACTTTAGTCAAGGAGATACCCCAGTAGTTTTATTGCCTTTTTGTATGCTGCTTCAGAATATTCTGCATTGCCAGATTTGTTTGCCTTATCAATTATATTATCTGCTTCTTTTAAATCAGAATCTCTACTTTCTAGTTTCTTTTTATTTGCTTCAATGCTCAGATTATTATCTCTATATGGTTCAAGTAAAAAGATTATTATCAGAGCAACAGCCAATCCAGATACAATTCCTGATATTATGCCTGATTTATATTCAGATGATATTTTCCATTTTTGTTTATTTTGCATTTTTGCTCCTCCCCTAAGTGAATTGAAACCGCTTTCAGAGATGTTTTCACGAAATTTACCAATATGATATAGATACTTACCATATTTTGATGGTTTATTATTATTGTGCTTATTTATATAATTTCAATCTTAATTCGAGCATGAAGGTCAATAAATTAGTTGCTTATCTTCTGGAAGAGGGCATTAAAGAGTTCAGGAAGGACTATGCTGGATTGGTGAAAAACACTGAACAGTTACCAGTTGACAGATGACAGCAAATCATTCTGAATCCTGACTTCTGACTACTGGCTTCTTTTCAATATTTTCTCAACCTTCTCCACCTCCTTAAGCCTTGCCACATCATCATAGGGATCGGCCTTGATTTTTTTGTCGGTACGGATTAGCTCATAGATTTCTGCTTTTCTTTCCTGAATGTACTGAACAAGGGCATCATGTATTTCTCTGTAATTGGGCTCCGAATTGTCCAGATTCCGGTTTTTTTTGATATTTCAGGGGTGAATGTTCAAGATTTCTTGTTCTCTTGACGGGGGTGCTTGTGGTCTGGGTAGTTTTCATGAGTGGTCTTCCTTTCTTGTTTTGAGGGTTTATGATGGGGGTGAATAAGTCCAGATCGATCTTTTCCTATTCAAATATAAATATATATAGCATGAGGTGACCATTCAAAGTCGGGGCTGGGGGTGAGATGAAAACTGCCTTGGAAGGGGCTTTTTTGTTTATTAAGGAGTCGCATATTGAAAATCTGATCTTTATAATGTAATTTTGAGGCTGTTAATATATGAAGATCAATACAGGGAATATAATCAATGAATACGAAAAATAAACCAATTGAGAAAAGCAAGATAGAATCCAGAGTGTCGCAGGATGCTTCCATCGACATTACTGTCGAACAGTATGAAAAAATAGTTGATTTTGCTCATAAGGAAATTGAGTTTACACGAACAGCATATAAGTGGCTTTTAGGCCTAATTGCAATCATAATAGTTTCTGGTACGTGGTTCACTTATAAATCATTTCTTGATATGAAAAAGGATATGGAGAAAGATTTCAAGGAAAGATTCGACATTCTTTCAAAGGATGTCGAAAAGCGAGTAACTAGTGAATTAAATCCAGAGAATATAAATAAGTTAGTTCAATCTAGGGTTGAAAATGTTGCGGCACCCCTTATCACGAAAGAAATTGAAGATAAACTTTACCCAAAAATCATTAAGGCGGAAGAACGTTTGAATATCTTGAAAAATGAAGCTAGTGGAACGAGGAAAGATTTAGATGAATTATCAGAATTCATGAAGACAGTTATTTTTGCCCAAAATGATGGTCGTCAGGCGTTTGATCAATTAAAAATGTGGGCTGACGATAGGACATATTCTTTCAATAAGCAAGCTGAACTTGCTTGGCTCAAGATTCTTGATGATTATGCAACCTCGCCTTTAGTGATTAATACAATATCTCCTTCAGAAGAGGCCGATCTGGGAAAAATGTCTATTACAGATTTCAAATTGAAATATTGGGGTACACCTTCATATTTTCGTCTCGGATTACTTTCCTACATATGGAATAAAAGAAACGATATTCCCAAAATGGACAAAATGGAATTCCTTGTTGACATTATGAAAAAGGATGAGAGTCTTCGTTCGGTGGAGTATGCTGGTCGCCTTTTTAAAGAAAAGATAAAACCTGATTCCAAGCCGCTAGGTTATGGAATGATTGACTGGTGGGAGAAAAATAAAACTGAATATGAAAAATCACTGCAAAAAGAAATAATAGAGAAGAAATAAAAGAGCCATGGGCAAGGCTTGATCTATGATTTTATTCTACAATACCCCTATAAAACAGGACGTTTCATTCAAATATCAGGGTATTTAGTTAACCTTCACCTGTCCGTTCATCAGCATTGGAAGTAACCAATCACGGAGTTCAGATAGTTTTTGGTTTTCCATTTCGTTAATCATTTTTCTCTCAAAAATAGGTGCAATTATTTTTTCAAGTTCTTTCGTTAAATACTTAGGCGGTATGGCAATTCTACTCTGCTGCAAATGCTCTTGTGTAATATGCCCCATTGTCGTTTTGCGATTTTCAGCCATCATTTTAAAATGTTGTAAATAATTTATTAATTGGTAGAAGTAAAAAGATTTTGGGTATTTATCAGAGGTCACTTTAAAAATATGCTGGTTAAGTGCCCCTTTACCTCCAGTCCATATTTGAACTTCCAATGAGGCTGACCAGGAAAATAACACATCTCCATTTTCAATTATTGCTCTTCGTGGAATATCTGGTCGGACTAGCTCTGTTTCTGATGAAAAGCCTTCGTGCATTTCTTTAATCTTAATAACTCTCAAATAATCATTTCCGGTTGGTCTGAATTTTTGACAAGGCAAGCCATTAATATATTCTGCGATATCCAATAATGTGCCAATGTCCCAGTCAGTAGCATCTGGGATGTCCCTCTTCAACTCCTCATTCCAGACCATTTTACCGCCACTGGTTTTATATGGCTTGCCGTTTTTATCAGGAAAATCAAACTGCACAAACCAATAGTCGTATAGCATTTTTGCCATTGCTTCTAGCTCTGCATTGATGCGGTTGTTGAGTTCTATTTTGGAATCTAATGTCTTTAAAACATTTACAACATTTTGCTGGTAAGACAAATTTGGTAATAACACAGGATATTGATTCAGCGAATCTAAATCAACTCCAGTTTGTCCTCCTGTTCTTAATGATAGTTTTTCAACATATTTAAATATGGCTTCTTGCTTTAGCAAATAATACAAGTAATCATTAAGAATATTTGGTTTTGGAACAGCTTTCATTAAAGCCACATTATATGCACCATCAATTCCTCTAAGTATCTGATAAATAGGTGGACCATATCGGCCAATCATAATATCTTGTTTATTACAAAATCTCTTTGCAGTATCAGTTGGGATATAAGTTATAAACCTATCTGTTTTGTAATCTCGTATCTGAATTAATCGAATATAACCCTCTTCATATTCTGATATAAATACTTCCTTTGGAGGCTGACTTCCTCCTACAAAGTCACAGATATCTTCTATAACAACTCTTTTAATAATCATAAATTCAGATTGCTCAATTGTTGTTTTATTGCAGTTGCCAAGTTGTTGGACTCTGCAAAAAGGCTATCCAAGTTTTTCTTGTAGACTTCCATTTTGGCTACAAATTCCTTCGGAGTTATGTCGGTATATTCAATCTTTACTTCAAAATATTGCCCAGCACTAAAGGAGTAGTTTTTCTCTTTTATCTGCTCATAGGAAACTACTACCGTAAAATTCTCTTTGACTTGGTGATTATTGAAGGTACTAATAATCAATTGCTCTTCGTCTGATGAGAGAAGTGTTTTTTGGTTCTTCCCTTCTTTGACTTTTGTTCCTAATTTAGAAGCATCCATCAAAACGATGTCACCTTTTTTATTGGTTTTATCAATAAACAAAATAGAGACATTGGTACCAGTGGTAGCAAAAATATTACTCGGCATAGAAACCACACCACGCAGCATTTTATCTTCCACCAGCTTTTCTCTTATTTTCTTTTCAATGCCACTTTGTGCCGTAATAAATCCAGTGGGAACTACAATGGCGGCTTTTCCTTTTGCAGATAGAGAAAACATGATATGCTGGATAAAGAGAAGATAAATGGCCATCTTGTCTGGACTTTTGGGTGTAATTTTTGGAATGCCAGCAAAAAAACGATTGTTATTCTGTTTAGTGTCAAGCTCGTTGCGGTAATCGCTGAAATCCAATTTGAAAGGTGGATTAGAAGCGATGTAATCAAAAGTCATCAACTTATCTCCGACTTTATGATAAGGCGTGCTCAAGGTATTCCCTTGAATAATATTTTGAATGGAATGCACAAGGTTATTCAAAATAAGGTTTAGCCTCAGCATACTTGAGGACTTCTGAGAGATATCCTGCGAATAAATGGTACAGCGGTCTTCTCCTATTGCATGAGCAAGATTCATTAGCAGAGTACCTGAACCAGCCGAGGGGTCGTAACAAGTAACATTTTTTACCGGTGCATCCACTAATATTGAGGCCATTATTTTTGATACCGCATGAGGAGTGTAATATTCGGCATATTTCCCTCCACCGTCTTTATTATAATCTTTAATCAGGTATTCGAAAATGGTTGAGAAAAAGTCGAATTTCTGATGGAAGATTTTCTCGAAACTGAAATTTACCAACTGGTTAATGAGAGCACGGCAGAAACTATCTCTCTGTGAACTGTCAGTGATGTAATTGGAAAGTTCATCAAAGAGTGTGACTTTTGCACCGGTTCCGGTCTTTACCGAAAATATTTCATTGTTAAAAATGGATATGGCTCTGAGGGTATCATCAAAATATTTGGCAAATTCTTCCTTGTTTTGCCTGTTGCTCAGATTGGATAAGAAGTGCTCCCTTTTCAATTTGGCACTGTCAGGGTTCATTCTCATGAGGAGCATTTCATATTGTTTGTCAGAATACTTTGCTATCTCCTGCTCCCAGTTTGAAGCATTTTTTAGTTTTGGTTCAAGCTCCTTCAACTCATAGGCGAATTTGTCATTCATGAATTTGTAAAGAAACACCTGGGTAATGATTTTAAATTCATTCCCGTCATTCCCTAAACCATAAGAGGCACATACCCCTTTGAGGTTATCAATCAGCTCTTTTGTCTTGGATGTAAATTCTTGGGTGCTCACCTATGCTACTCCTTGGTATTCGTTCATGTATTCTTTTGCAACGCAGGTATTAATGAATCTGGCGTATTCAGGGTCAAGGTCAATTTTAACTTTGCTGAAACCATTAATGATCAAAGGCATAATCAAATTGGTAAAATAGCCTTCATTTTCAAGCAGTTTCGTATTTATCAATACTTTCTCATCAGTCTGCTTCTTTATTTCAATCAAGGTTTCGTAAATCGCACTTTCTCTTTTGGTGATGCCTCCTTTTTCCAAAATCCGCTTATGTATCCGGGCATATTTTGTATCATTCTCATATTTGGCTTTCAGCAGATTGTTCTTGCGATTAAGTTCAGCCACCTTATCAAATATCTTTTGCAAGGAATTTATGTTATGTTTCATTTCATCCTGGGATATCTCATCAAGATTCTTTTTGTCAAAAAGGCGTTTCAATTCATCATATAGCGAAATAAAGACAGGATCTTTCTTGTCGAAATTACCTCCCAGTGCCTCTCTTGTTTTACTGAGCACATCTTTGAGCTGGTCGGCAATAATCATTTCATCTTCCGAAACCTTACGGAACATGAAGATGATGTTTTCCAATGCCACATTCAGCAGATTGGTTGTATCAGCACTATTTTGGACAGATTCTTTGAGGTTCAATAAATCAAGGTGCCTGACAGCCTCATTATATAACTGGTTCAACTTTTTAAAGTCAACTTTCTCCAGCAGTTCATAATGGCCAAACATCCGTATAATATTATAGAGGTTTTTAGCGTTCTCCAATGCCTTTTTAATTTCCAAGACCGTTTTCCGGTCTTCAATCTGGCTGATCTGTTGTGAAAATAATTCGGCATTAATTAAATCATAATGAAAAAGTGTTTCTTTTATGTCTTGGATTTCTGATTCAATCTCTTCCTTTGACTTGAAAAGATTGGAATAGGTTTGCATTTCATCGCCAAGTTCCGCCTGTAATTCTTTGAAATATGCTTTATTGGTTTTATCAAACTCTTCCGTAATATCTGCAAAATCCACAACGAAGCCGTATTTGAATTTTTTGTATGGCCGATTTACCCGAGTGAGGGTTTGAAGCAAATTATGGTCTTTGATAATACGTCCGATGTATAGTTTTTTAAGTCTCTTGGCATCAAAACCGGTCAGGAGCATATTGTAAACGAACAAGAAATCTATTTTGCCATCCTTAAAATCCTCTACTTCCTGTTTACGATCATCTTTTGAGCCAACATCATACAATATCAAAGATGCAGATAATTTGGATTGCTGGTCTTTTTGATATACCCCATATTCAGCAACTGGTTCTGCGACTTTAAGGTATTCAGGATGAACTTCCTCAATTGTTTTTTGCTCAGGATTGTATTTGCGAATAAAGATATCGAATAATTTCCTGGCCTGATCTGCACTGTCGCAAACCACCATACCGCCAATGGTATGGTCTCCAAAGCGAATTCTACTTTTTATAAAATCCTGAATGATGTAATCGAGCATAGGCTCTGCAAATCTTTCGTGGGCGTATATGATGCGCTTGTCAACATCTCCCTTGAGAATTTCAACTTCTTTTAAAGCCTGTGCAAGCTGAATCTTATAATTTGTCTCTATTCCTTCCCGGATTAGCCGTAAGGTATAGCCATCTGCGATTGAAGCATTGTAATAGTATTTGTGAATATATTCGCCAAAAGTATCCCGAGAACGTCTGTCGGAAAGAATCAAAGGCGTTCCGGTTAGACCTATGAGAATAGCATTTCTGTCTGAACTGAATAGATTGGCTAAAAAACTTCCGGTCGGATTATAACTACGATGGACTTCATCCAGGAAATAAACCCTTTGGATATTAATATCATAATCATTAGCCTGAAGGACATCGGTATCTTCTTTGAACTTCTGGATATTTACGACGGTCATTTCCTGTTTTCCGGATAGGTTGTGAATTGCCTGTCTCAATCTGAAATTCCTCTGCAATTCTTCCTTTGAGTTTACAGTTTTTACGGTTAGTCCCCTTATGGTGAACTCTCGTTTAGCCTGCTCCATAAGGTCAATTCGGTCAACGATGAAATAAAATTTTGGAATAATGCCCTTCTGCTGGAAATAATCTGTCAGGAAATGAACATTGTAGTAGGCAAGTGCCGTTTTCCCACTGCCTTGAGTATGCCAGATAATTCCCTTTTTAATGCCACTGTCAATTTTTTGTTTTATTGCTTTTGTGGCGAATAGTTGAGGGTAACGCATGATGTGCTTCTCAACCCCATTAGTCTCCTGCACATAAGTGATGCAATATTTTAAGAGCATCGCAAGCCGTTCTTTGCAAAACAGGGAAGTTAAAATCCTGTTTGTGGGTGTATTTGGTTCCTTATTGGTTATGAATTCTGGTGAAAATTTTATAGCGGAAAGATTATTGTCTTTCAAAATAAAGTTTTCTATTCCATCATCTTCCGGTTTTAGAAGACTTGCAAGGTTTATAGCCTCTTCTTCTCTGAAACAGTTGAAGATTGCATCATTTAAAGAGGTGGAAGAATAAAACGCCCCCTGAATAGGTTCAACGGATTCCATGTCATATTCCATATTATTTGAAAAGACTAGGATTTGCGAAACGTTTATGAACTTCCTGAATTTCTTATTCTTGAAACGGGCATTAATCCGGTTTCTTTCAGCTAATATCCCTTCATGGTTATTAGGCCTTTTAACCTCAATAAAGGCCAGAGGCATTCCATTTATAAGTAGGGAAATATCTGGCCTGAACTCATCATCCCCATTTTTATAGGTTAACTCGGTTACGACATGGAATGTGTTTTTCCTAAAATCTTTGAAGTCTATCAACTTTATGTCAGAAGAAGCGGTGAGCATTTTGTAAAATTCTTCGCCCAGATCTTCATTGTCCAATGCCAGCGAAATATCTTCCAGCAACCGTTTTATATTGTCATCTTCCAAGTCTTTGTCTTTATTAATATTTTTGATACTTTCGGCAAAGATATCGGTGAAAATATTTGTGTCCTCATCCCATTTTGCGTTGGACAGCGATATATAGTTGTACCCTAACTTGCATAAGTGCAATACGGCAGGAATTTTAACCCTTGTATTCTCGTTGAAGCTCACGCCATTTTATCCCTTCTACTGGTGATATCGAATTATTTCTTGAATCATTTTCTGTAACTCGATGAAAATATACTCATTTATCCGAAAATCAATAAGAATTACACCCCTTATAATCACCCACCATATTATACCTATACAACTCCAAAACCAACCCTGACCGCCTATCCATTGATTTTTTCGGTACTCCAGACGGATTAACCATTAAATACATCCCGACCTTGAAAAATATGGAAGATTGGATTAATTTCCTGAAAGTTTTAACGCCAGATAGAAGCCACCAACAAGGGAATTTAATGCTTTGCACATGAATCCTCTGATGAGATAACGATTGTTGATGGTCAATATTGACACAAAAGAATAAATTTTTATAGGAATATTTATGATTCCCGACTTTACGGAATTTGGATATTTACCTGAAGGTGTATATCCGTGCAACCTGAATGAGATCAAAGCCAGATTTGGTCAATCAAATCCAAGCCCTAAACGGTCTGAACTTTATGATAAATTATCAAAATTTATTATTTTTATTGGTAATCAACATTTTAAAAGCATTTTTATTGATGGAAGTTTTATTTCAAACAAGGAAATTCCAGGGGACATAGATGCAGTAATTGAACTCAAAAATGAATCACTAAATTTACTCAACTCTATTGATCAAAGAATATTCGATAAAGATTTTATCGCACGAGAATATGATATTGATATGTATTTGTATTGGGATACAATGCCAAAAACATTGAACAACTTAACACAATTTTTCCAGTACATTAGAAAAGAAGACATGCAAACAAAAAATATACCGGTTAATTCAAAAAAAGGCATCTTAAAGGTAATACTATGAATATTTCAAATCATACGAATGAAGTTAAAAGAAAAATCCAAATATTGCATGATAACATCATTGCGATGAAATATTCTGCCGAAAATAATAATGCCCCTGATTATTTTATCAGAGCTGTAACAGAGCCAATATATAAATTGCTGGAACAATTATATCAGCGAGAGTTACCGTTGGCAACATTAATGGACAATTCAGAAATGGTTTTCCATGCAGAGGGCGATAACATCGAAATGCAAAATACAGGGATTAGCGAATTCACTGGTTTCATAAACAATATAAGGCAACAAATATTTAACATTGCATCAAAGATAAACAATTCTAAACCAAATAAGAATATCTGTGACCCTCTTATTTCTTTTGCCCCAGGTAGTTGGTTTGTTGGTTTGTCAATTCCTGAACCACAAATTAATAAGAGTATGTTGGAAAAAGAAGACCCCACATATAAAAATTTTTCATCCGCCATGGATTATCTTGAGCGAGGGATAAAACATATTGAATCTGAAAATATGGAAAAAGATATTATTGAAGATATTCCTGAAGAAAATATCCGACTTTCCGTTCTTACAGCCATAAAATCATTTTCTCCTTCGAAGAACAAAGGGATAAAATCTTTAAGTATATCTGCCAGAAATATCCCCAAAACAGTTGTATTCCAACCAGAAATGAAAAAAATCTTTTCCATGCTTGTTAAAAATAGAGTGCCAAGTAAGAATGCATCTTTTACAGGTATTGTCAGGGAAATTGATTTAGACAAAAGAAGATTTGCATTACGCTTTTTGGAAATATCAATTTTGAGTGATATAAAATGTCATTATGAAGATAAATTTGATATTTTAGCTAAAGATTGTCTGCTAGATCATAAAATAGCAGTGTCTGGTATTACCAATTACAATTCGAAAAATACACCAATTAGTATGAATGTTGACAATATAAATATATTAGATATAAAAGATTTAACAGAAAATCTACCTTCCCTATAGGTCGAAGAAAGAAGACACCAGAACCTTGGTCAATTCGTCATTCCATTTGATTTTGGGGTCAGCCTTCCTTTCATCATAGTGTCACGGGACACCCCGGGTTGTGCCACTCAGGGACACTCCTGATTGTGCCACTTTTTTGCGGCATATTTTATCATTAGGCTAATACGGCATTCCCCAGATTTGGCGAAATGGAGCCTCAAAACTCCCGGCGAATCTGGGGGTTCTTGGCATCGGGAATATTCCCCAGTCGCCAAAAAAAGTGGCACAAGGTTAGGTGTCCCTACGTGGCACATTGTGAGTGTCCCTTGACAATAGAGCTTGATAATTCTCTCCTTGTATATATAGCGTATCGTAAATCATTCATCCGGTGAATTTGACGGATTTTCGTCGTCATATTTGAGGCTGTGCTGGCTGGAAAAGATCGTTGAAAACTACCGGAAAACTCATCCGGAATGGAAAAGTTCCTAGGCATGAATAGAGTCCACGAATTTCGCGAATTGTCACGAATGCTGGGGGACACAATCATCTGCCCGCGAAACACGCCAATAACGCGAAATCGGATTTCACTGCAAATTTTTGTTTAAAGTTATTCAGCAATTAAAATTCGTGCAAATTTGTGAAATTCGTGGATGATAATTCGGTTGCGGCGTAAGCTGCTCTGTGTCTTTGTGTGAGAAACATTTTCTGTTTTTCACCCCGCCTTTCGGTAATAGTAGTTCAGCAGGCCTCCAAGCCGCTCGTCCTTTACTATTTTTCCTGTTTTGTCCCGAGCTCTTTCGTCCGGGAACAAAAGTTCATTTCCCATCCCCTGATGATTTCTTTCGGTATTGTAATGGGCGATGAATTCCTTCACGGCATGGTGCAGTGACTTCTCCCCGAATAGGATTAGCCGTTGCAAACAGGACTCTTTTATTGAGCGGCAAAACCTCTCAGCATAGGCATTCAAATTCGGACTTTTTGCTGGAAGCTTCACGGCCTTGCACCCTGCACCTTTGAAGATGAAGTCGAACCTGTCGGTGTATTTGCTATCCCTGTCGTGGATAAGGTATTTCGCGCCATTCAGCTCACCGTCGTATCCTGTGACGTTTCTGGCGACCTGCTCTATCCATGTGGCGTTTGGATGCCGTGTCACTCCTCCGAGGACGACTTTCCTTGTGCTCAACTGGATGAAGAAGAGGACATAGACTGTGACAAGTCCGAACGGGCTCCAGACCTCCTCTGAGAAAAAATCCGTGGCCCACATGACATCCTTGTGTGACTTTATGAATCGCGCCCAGGATGTGCCGCGGGTTCTCTCGGGCGAGGGTGATATTCCATTCTCCCTCAGTATCTTGCCGATGGTGGTGTCTGATATCCTGTGACCGAGATTCTTCATTGCGCCCACGATCCTGTTGCAACCCCGGCAAGGATTCTCAGTGGCAATCTCGACGACAAGCTTCCTTACCTTCTCCGGGAGCGGTTCCTGTCCGCGCTTCTTCCGCCTTTCCGAATAGTCGAACTTTCTGTCGACCAGCTTCCTGTGCCACATGAGGAGTGTTTCAGGACTGACGATGCTTATATTCTCCGCAAGTCTTTTCCCGAGAGCTCTGCCCTTGACAGCCAAGCTTATTCTTTCTTCATCTGAGAGCAGTATTCTTTTTCCTGTTTTGTCAATCTGGCCTTTTAGTATCCTGTTCTCCTCTCTGAGATACTCGACGTCTTCCAACAGTTCACCGTTCACCTGTCCAGCGGTGTATGCGATCATCCTTTTCCATGGCATATATGAAATTCCTTCCGGCGTAAATTATTAAGTTCAGATGTTTTGAGGCTAACAGTAGGCACTGTCTCGATGAGACCGTGCATGTCTGCCTTCATCCTACTTCGTTCTTCCCGCTTCGTTCTGTGAACTATGCAGGACAAGCCGAACTACGAAGGACAGGTCGAAGCCAGACCTACTTCGTTCTTCCCGCTTCGTTCTGTGAACTATGCAGGACAAGCCGAACTACGAAGGACAGGTCGAAGCCAGACCTACTTCTGCGAATCATGCAGTACAGGTTGGAAGCTCAAAACACGAATTCACTATATGCCAAAACTGGACACTATTCTGCTTGGTGTAAAGAATTTCCTTGACTTTGTAGCATCCTTGAATCATTCAACAGCGATAAAGTTGTTGCTTACGGGAAAGATCCTGCTCAAGTCATTCTCAAGGCAAGAGAGAAAGGATTTGAAAATGCCGTTCTTGTTTTCATTCCCTCAAAAAATATGACACTTGTCTATTGATATGTCCAAAACAGAATTTTCATTCAAGAAGATAAGCCCTTATGATATAGCTCGCCCAATGCTTCCTATTTCTATAATCAGATAAATTACCCCAAGAAGTCTTTCTCTTTGAAGAATTGAAAATATCAGTCCTGACTTCTCTTCAAGATTTATACTATTTTTCGCTATGGAAATAAAGGGGGTGGACATAATCCATTAGTACCAATTTCTTATATCCATTGGAAAAGAGATAAAAAGGGTTTATATTCGTACATGCGACATGTTAGCATAACAGAAAAGGGACTTGTCATGACGGTTGCTGAAATAAAAGAAATGCCTGTAAATCAACGAATTGTTTTAATGGAAGAACTCTGGGACACATTATGCCACGACAAAGTCGAGATAAAATCTCCTCCCTGGCATAAGGAGATTCTTGATGAGCGCATGGAGTTGATAAATTCTGGTAAGGCGGAATATCTATCAATCCAAGAACTCAAGAGACGATGATATGGGAACTAGTGATTTGGTTGTCCTCAGGCAAGTCAAAGACGATTTGAATGAGGGACGAGTATTTTATGACTTGAACGAGAAGGGTATTGGGGACTATTTCTATGATACCCTTGTCTCCGACATTGAATCCCTCTGGCTCTATTCAGGTATTCATCCGGTAATTTGTGGCCTTCATCGGATGCTATCAAAACGCTTTCCGTTCGCTGTTTATTACACAATCCGAAATAAAACAACCATAGTTGCCGCCGTGTTGGACTTAAGAAGAGATCCAGCATGGATTCGAGAGAAGCTCAATTCAAGAAAATCCTAATCGCCCCCCCCCTGACTATCTCTCGAAAAATAAGCGCAAGCCGTGAAGTGGTGACATCTTTGAAGAGCAACAATCTATGAGACAAGCACAGGCCAGCCACCAGACAAAAACAATGAAAGTTCTGTCTCTGGTTTTGTAATACGTCAGAGTTTAATGTTTTTTGAGTTGGGTGGAGGGTCGAGTTCCACCTCGACCGCTATGGACGGCGTGGAAGCCGTCCCTCCAAAACGCTGTCCGCCAGAAAAGACGCATTCCCTTGTTTTTCAAGGGAAATGCTGTTAAAGTCTTGCTTTCTGGAATGATGGGGAGTAGAGTTTAGCTGGTGCTGGGATGGTGATGAGTTGGAGAAGGAGAAAGATGGATTTATAGAATGGCAGATAAAAGAAAAAAGACCACATTTAAGAAATACTTCCTTGAATATCTAACACCCGCAAAAGAAGAGTGGTCTGTAATTTTAACATGCGATCCTATGCCGCTTGGCCTTTTATCTGCCATTTTAATTAAGCAAGGTTGGCTTACTGATTCGAATAGATTGATAATTACACTTCAGCCTGCTTGTATTGAATATGTGATTGCAGGACAAAATCATAAGACAAGTATTCCTTCTTACTTTATTCCATGCTTTATATGAGTACATTCCTTCCGTCTTCGACAAAAAAGGCATACTGGAATGTGAAATTGATGGAAAGTTCATAAAATTTAAACTTAATTATATCAACGATAATGGATTCCAGATTGAGTGGAACGATAAAGTTGTTCATCCAACAAAATAGCTTTACCAGGCCAGCCACCGGTCAACAAGAACAATGAAGGTTAGGTCTCTGGTTTTTCAAGGAGAAATGCTGTTAAAGTCTTGCTTTCTGGAGTGATGGGGAGTAGAGTTTAGCTGGTGCTGAGAAAGTGGAGAGTTGGAGAAGGAGTTCTGAGGAAATTAAAATTATGAATATATTAAAGACACCCAGGCAAATTGGAATTTTCATCATTGCCTATCCATTTATAGCTGGGATTATTTATATATTTATTGAAATACTGAGAAACTATATCCACCCAAATCACAACGCTCAAGTCTTAGGTCCGATTAGCAATTTTCTGTGTCTGCTTCCTGAACCGAATGCGCCTTGAATGTTACGATCAAGAACCTCAAATGTCGGCGGAGCGCAACCATGTTTTTTGCACATCGCGATAACGCGGTTGGTGCCATGCCCCCAGACCTCGACGGCTCCTGTGCGGTGAAATGCTCCGGCAATCAAAGGGTTGACCGATTTAGGATAAATACTTTAAGAATCTATCATTCCCTATTTCAAATTAAACCTGAGATTCCATTTTTTACTGAGATTATATCCCATGTACTAGGACATTTTTAGTCCCATACATTAAGTCCGTTGAACTATGTCCTTCGAAACTGTCGCAAGAAATATGAAGGCACTAGTGTCAAAGAGGCAATATCTCCATTGATCAATGCTTCTTTTTTAATCTTTTTTCCCAACTCTCTTGCACCAGGAGAATTTTCAACTCCAGTCTTCCATACTTCTATCCAGTCGTCCACTGTCGATGTCCAATGAGACTGACCTTTCTTATGTTGTCTGAAACGTTTAGCAGTGAACATAGACATTCCAACATAGAATTTGCCAAGACCAGGCGAGAACAGTATATAGACGTAATATTGTGGCATATATGTGGCAAAAGAAATTGTCAATTGTTTTTTGAGGCAAAAAAATGGCGGGAGCGACACTACTACGTCTTTCAGGCTTCGAAGTGCAGGCGGGGCTCAGAGTATCCTTTTTTTCAGGAAGGCATTTCCGGAGCCGACTTTCAGGTATTTTTCTAGTGCTCTCGCTTTTTCTTCTGTTTTTACGGCAACATAAGCTTCGAGGATGAAAGGAGTTCTGTGACTTGTTGCTATAACAAGTCCGTCATTGTGCTCCTTGAATCTGCGTCTCAAATCATTTGTTGAGCCGATGTATGTTTTTCCATCTTTTTGGCTTCTGCATGTACACATACCACATATTTTGCATCCATAGGAATCAGTTCGACGAAAATGGCCTGCCATACGAAGCTTTTGAATGAAATGAAAAGCGAAGTATGGCGGGAGCGACGGGGCTCGAACCCGCAACCTCCAGCGTGACAGGCTGGCGCTCTAACCAATTGAGCTACGCCCCCGCATAATTGGAAGGGGATAATAATCTATTTAAAAACATTTCTTTTGCAAGCCAATATGGGAAATATTTGGAAAAATATTTGGGAGAGACATTTGCCAGTCCCAATATGAGTAATTGTATTTTAGACAGGATAACAGGATAACCTGGATGGGAAAAATGTTTCATTGATAAAAAAACATCCTGCCAATCCTGTAAATCCTGTCAAAGAGGTCTCAAGTTCCGGCGGCAGACGGTTGAATTCAATCTCTAACTATCTGGCAGACATAGCCCTTGAGATATTCCGACTCGGGGAAATTCAGCAGTATCGGGTGGTCGGGAGACTGTCCCATGATGGAGAGAATTTTCACCCTTACTCCGCAGTCCCTTGCGGCCATGAAGATGATATCCATCAAATTCTCCCTGCTGATCGCGGAGGAGCAGGAAAATGTGCATAGGATGCCATTGTTCCTGAGCAGTTTCATCGCGAGAAGATTGATGTCCTTGTAGCCTTTCGCCGCTTTTTCCGCATACGCGTGCCCCGGGGCGAACTTCGGCGGGTCAAGGATTATCATGTCGAAAGAGAGTGCCTTGTCCCTCATTTTCCTGAGGTGATGGAAGGCATTGTCGCAGATGAATTCCTTTTGAACCGCGGAAAATCCGTTTTCGGCGAGATTTTTCTCCGCGATGCCGAGAGCCGCCTGCGATTCGTCAATCAAGGTGAGGGAACGGGCATCTGGCGCAGTATGGACGCTGAAGGCACCGGTGAAGGAAAAACAGTCGAGAATGTCCATTCCATCTGTGGCGAACTGGGCGACCTTGCATCTGTTTTCCCGCTGATCCATATAGAATCCCGTCTTTTGTCCCTGCAAGATATCGGTGAAAAACGTGTAACCATTTTCTTCGATCCGCAGTGCGGTCGAGACGTCAGTTCTGCCTGCCATGATTCCTTTTACAAGCGGAAGACCTTCATGTCTGCGAATTTCGCAGTCGTCTCTTTCAACCACTGTTGACACGCCTGCAGTTTCGATCATGAAACGTGTTATCATCTCCTTCCGCAGGTCCATTCCTGCGGTGAGGCATTGTATCGAGGCGAAATCCCCGTACTTGTCAGCAACAAGTCCCGGTAGGAAATCCGATTCGGAAAATACCATTCTCGCGGCGGTGGAATTTATCTTCATTTTTTTTCTCGCATCTACGGCATCCCTGATCTTCCCGAAGATGAATTCGTCGTCCGGGAGCGAGTCCTCGTCCGTGCTCAGGATTCTTATCCTTATCTTGCTGAGAGGGTTGTAGTGTCCGTATCCTATGAAGTTGTTCTTCACATCGAGGATTCTGACAGTGCTACCCGGGGGCAGATTGTCGGGGGCGTGGTCTATTGCGCCCGAAAAAATCCAGGGGTGCAGCGCGCATCTCGGGGTTTTTTCTCCCGAAAGGCATTTCCTCAGTTTTACCGACAATGGTGCGTCCGTCATAATTTGCCGTCAATTTGTGTTTTGAAAGAATTTGCTTAAAATAATATATGCATTATAATAAATCCAATCATAAATAGGGAATTATCATGCAGGAAATAAAACCGGATGTCAAGGCTTTTACATCTGGCAGAATCAGATGTGAGTGCGGGAAAGATGTAAGTTTCGACAGCTCACAGGGCTTGGAGCTTGTCAAATGCGCCTGCGGCAGTTCCAGTTTCATACCGAAAAAGATTTCAAACCTGTGGCTCTACATGCCCCTTGGCGGCGGCGGGATGGGATCGGTGTACAAGGCAATCACGGAGGATAAGAAAATTATCTGTGCCGTTAAAATACTACCCCGTGACCAGCGTGAAAATCCCGAGTTCATAAAAAACCTTCTTGCTGAGATAAATGCGGCGCAAAAGTTTGGCTCCCACAAAAATTTGGTTAGGCTCATCAACGCTGGGCAGTCGGACGGCGAGTATTTCATGGCGACGGAATTCATAGATGGAGACAGGCTCGACCGCTATGTGTCATCCCACCACCAGCTGCCCGAACGCGAGGCGTTCAGCATAATGAGACAGGTCTTGGATGCTGAAAAGCAAATTGTGTCGTGCGGCTACCTCTTCAGAGATCTGAAGCCTGAGAATATAATGGTGGAGAAAAATGGAGACATAAGGTTGTTTGACTATGGACTTTGCAAGGAGATATCCATCCTTTCGGAGCCCTCCCTTCAGTCGGAAGATCAGATAGAGGGGTCTCCCTTCTATCTTCCCCCTGAGAGGATAGTTGGAGCAACCGAAGGAGAATACAGCGAGATATATAGTATGGGAATGTTGTTCTTCTATATGCTTGCGGGCAGGACCTACTATTCCGAGGCTGAAGTGAACGACCTTGTGAGCAAGCATCTTACGGCGATAAGAATTGTGAGCACCGCGCCGCATCTGAGCAACTGCAACTCCAAGACAGTCTCCACGATTGACAGGATGATACAGCGGAACCCCAATATGCGGATGGCGAGCCTGTCGGTACTCGAGGACGCATTCAAGGAGATCGAGGAGGAGTTCAAGTCCGGAGGCCGCAGTTTGTCATTTGCAAGCCGTGCAGGCAAGGAGACTTCCGATGGAAGAAGTCCATTAGATGGCCTTCCGCCTGAAGCCGAGGGTTTTTCCGGTTCCAAGAAGCCGCTTACTCCGGCAAGGCTGGCGGCGGGCGTTATTTCCGTCATGGTAATTGTTTTTCTTGCGCTTTTCTATTCCTATAAAACATATAAGTATTACAAGGTCAAAAATGAGCTTGCGGTTAAGGCGGCTGCCCAGCTTGGTGTCTCTCCAGGCATTCTGGGTCCGCCTTCCACGCCCCAGGAAATAAAGAAGATGATTGATGATAAGTTCAAGGAAGCGTTTGACGATGAGGCGAAAAAAATGCCGGAATTCGACGAGGATGAGGCGAAAGATGCAATATGTGGGAAGTTGGGTATAGAGAAGTTTCCGGCCGAGAAACCGGAGAAAACCTTCGAGGAGCTCCAAAAACTTATGGGATTGGAAATTGACGCATTGTGCGAAGAGCAATTGAAGGGCAGGGTCATCGCATTCGACGAGAAAAAGGCTGAGACGGATGTCTCGCTAAATTTTGCGATAAGCCTTCCCCCGGAACCACCGAAACTTCCCCTTGAAAATGTGAAGGAGGAGTTTGAAAAATTCACCAAGAAGACGATAGAAGTGAAATATGGAAAGAAGGCCTATATGGACAGGCAGAACAAGATTTTTGAGCTATATGGCGGATATAAGAAGGGAGACAAGGTAAAGTTTACGCTCCTCTCCGGCGAAATTTTAGAGGGAACCTATGACAAAGATACTGGCGACAAGCTCATAATCGGGGGAAAGATGATACAGAAAAAGGACTTCTCCGCCGAGGAGCTCTGGAGATTCAATCCGGACATCTGCGCCAAGAAGATTTCTCAGACCATATCTGCGCTCAAGAAGAGCTTTGATGCGGAAAAAAAGGAGTGTGTTGACAACTTCGAGAAGGCGGAGAAGGATAAGTTCTATAAGGAGAGAAAATATATGAAGTCTCCGACCGGAGAATATTTGCCTTTCCGGGAATATGTTGATCTGATGGTGGAGGAGGCCAGGAAGAAGAACGAGAAAGATACGGTTGAACTCAAGGAAGTGCTTCGTGCAAAGCTGGAGAAGGAGTTCGACCAGGAGAAGTATTTTAAAAAATCAGGTTATGTACTCGTCGGTGGCAAATACGTCCCAACGGTGGATGCGGTAGAAAATGAGATGAAGGCTTCAAGGAAAAAATTTGACAGTGACAGGAAGAAGGAGCTTGATGAACTGCAGAAAAAAGTTCTGGCATCGGTGCAGAAGGAAGTTTATACGGCAAACAACTATGTGTTCCATTCCAACAGCTGGTTCCCTGCCAGGCAGGTGATAGACAGTCTAGTCGCGGTCGGCATGGCGGAGCTAGGATACTGATTTTGAACCTTTGAGAAATACTGACGGCCTGTCATGCAGTTCCTTCGAAATGGCTTCGAGGTCTTTTTTGAGCGGCTGGAAGTCGGGGTATCTCATGTCAGGTTTTCTCGCTATCATTCTGTCAATTATCGAGACAAGCCCCTTGCTGCAGTTTTTCAGGTATCCCTTTACGCTCAGGATTCGGAACGAGCTGACATGTCTTGTTATTATGTCATTTATCTCGGTCTCCGAGAAATACGGTCTTCCTTTCAGCATATGGAAGAGGATCATTCCGAGGCTATATATCTCGCTGTACTCCCCTTCGGACGCTCCCACTATTCTTTCCGGCGGGATATATAGAGGGGAGCCCTCGAAATCGTCGGGTGTGAACTCCTGTGCTAAGGCATCATTTTTCCGGATGCAGAGTCCGTAGTCGAACATCCTGATGTTTCCGTTACGTTCGAGTATGATGTTTTCCGGTTTGAGATCGCGATATAGGAATCCCCTCTGGGAAATATGTATTTCCGCCTCGATTATCTGCAGTATGATATTGACCGCACGTTGTTCGGAAATGTATTTTTTCCTCTGGATGTAAATGTCGAGCCTTTCCCCTTCTATGAATGGCATTACAACATAGAATTCGCCTCGGTCGTAGCCATATTCCGCGATTTTTATCAGGTTTTTGTGGTCCCCGACAGTTATGCCGGCATGTGCCTCGCGGAGAAAATTTCTTATATAATGGCTGTCATCCTTTTTTGATCTCTGTAGAATCTTTACCGCGTATTTCTGCCTCGTCACCATTCTGTACGATTTGAAAACATGGCCCACGCCTCCGCCTCCGAGCGGCTTGTAGAGTATGTAGTTCCTTATGGTCATTGGATAGTAGAGCATATTTCCGCAGGCGGGGCATGGAGAGGCCTGAAGCACCTTGTCCCATGCTATAGTTTTGCCGCAGGAGGAACACAGAAGTTCTCCGTCAGCGAGCATGTCCAAGTTAGGTATCTGAATCTCAATCATATGCTGGATGCCATCTTGTAAAACGCATTTTTCAACAATCCCTTAATCAATCCGACCACATAATTTTACAAATAAGTAAAACGAACTAATATATATCATTTTTTAGAGAATTCAACAAGAAAAACAGTGAACTGTGCATAAGCCTCATTTGAGCCTCGGTTTCACAGGGTATTTCCCTGAGAAACAGGCATGGCAGTAGTCCTTCGGGCATGTCTGCTTGACGCAGGAAAGCATACCATCGAGAGAAAGATAGGACAGGCTATCAGCATCTATTATCTTCGCGATTTCATCCACGGAGTACCTGCTGGCGATCAGCTCGTCACTGCTTGGGAAGTCTATACCATAGTAGCAGGGCTGGATATGGGGGGGGCAGCTGATTCTCATGTGAACCTCCTTTGCTCCGTTCTCCCTGAGTGTGCGCACCCTTTCCCGGCTCGTGTTGCCCCTGACTATGCTGTCCTCCACAAGGCATATCCGCTTGCCTTTTATCGCCTCCTTTATGGGATTCAACTTCAGATTCACCGCGGTTTTCCTGTCGTCTGCCGATGGGCGGATGAAAGTCCTTCCCACGTAGTGGTTTCTCATTATGCCGAGGTCGAACGGGATTCCTGATCTTTCAGAATATCCGAGGGCGGCGTACATCCCACTGTCGGGTATTGGCACAATGAGATCCGCATCGACCGGATGTTCGTCCGCGAGCACGGCGCCAAACCGTTTCCTTGTTGCATACACGCTTTCATTGAAGACCATGCTGTCAGGTCTGGAAAAGTATACGAGTTCGAAAATGCAGTAGGCCTTTCTTTTCGAGAAGGAGAAGCAATGGCTTTTTATTTTTCCACTCTCTGTCACAAAAATTATTTCTCCGGGCTCGACTTCCCTCTCGTATTTCGCCCCGATCATGTCGAACGCGCATGTTTCGGAAGAGAACACTACGGCTTTGCCGAGTCTTCCCATCGCCAGGGGGCGGAATCCATATGGATCCCGTGCCACCGCCATCCCTTTTTCATATAGCGCGAGAATGGAATATGCTCCTTCGACATTCTTAAGGGCATACTCGAAGGCTTCCCAGGGGGGCTGTCCTGCCCGATGCCGTCTTGCTGCAAGATGAAGAATTATCTCGGTGTCGAAATCGCCCTGGAAGATGGCCCCAGTCCTTTTCAGGTGGGTTCTCCATCTTGGCGCGTCCGAGAGAGTTCCATTGTGCGCGACGGCGAGATTCCATTTGTCGAATTCGACGGCGAATGGCTGTGCATTGGTTATCACCGATTTTCCCGCCGTGCTGTATCTCACGTGGCCTATCGCCATTGTTCCTGGCGAATCACGCCACTCCCGCGGAAGCTTCGGGAAAACATCCGCGACGAGCCCCATTCCGCGGTGCAGTTCGCATTTCCCGTTTATGCATTTGAATATGCCGGCACTTTCCTGCCCCCTGTGTTGGAGGGCGAAAAGCCCCAGCCTTGTTATCTCGGCGGCTTCGGGATGATTGACGATTCCGAAGACCCCGCAGTGTTCTTTAATCATGATAAATTCCAGAATTATAAGGTTTGAGATGTTTCGAGAAGCAACCCCATACATAGCTTTCCCAGAAACAATGTGGACATCTTTTTGATTTAATAAATCTCCTTGCTTTTCAATAGACCTCCTTGTTTTTCAAATGAGCGTTAAAATTCATACATATGAATTGCGGATTATCTGAAAAGGCATTTCATTTCCTTTGGTATTTCAGGGGTCGCTCCATGTCTTGAACAGACGAATGAGGATACCCTGTTGGCAACATCGTTTATCCTGTCGAGAGGAAGCCCCTTCATATATGCGACCGCAAATGCTGCCGTGAATGCGTTGCCGGCACCTACAGTGTCGGCGACCAGCACCTTGCGCCCTGGATGTTCAGACTCTCTCCCGTCTGAAAGATAAATCACGCTTCCATTCGCACCCCGGGTGACGATTACCGCATCAAGTCCATATTTCCCGAAGAGAACATATGCGAACTCCTTTGGAGTCGATGCCCCGAATTTGCCGCAGAGAAATTCCGTCTCTTCGTCGCTTGTCTTGAGAATCTTGCACAAATCAAGAGATCTGTGGATTGCCTCGTCGGAATAGAATGGAGGCCTTATGTTAATATCGCAGATCGTCAGAGCCCCGTTTGTTGATGCCGTTTTTACGAAGTTCGCCACCGTCTCCGCGCTCATGGGCGATCTTTGGGAAAGTGTACCGAAGCATACGCAGTCGCTCGATGCCGCCAGCTTGGTCAGCTTTTCCGAGCCTGGAATGAAATCCCAGGCGGCATTTTCGTGAATGACGTATTTGGGCACGCCGTCCTTCCCGAATGTCACTGTGGCTTTTCCGGTCGGGTGCTCCGTATCCCTTTCTATGTAGTCCGTGGAAAGCTCCAACTTGCGGAGGTTCCCAATTATCTCGTCTCCATCAGGATCGGTTCCAACGGAGGAGACAATCACTCCTCTTCCCCCGAGTTTTTCGGCATGAAATGCGAAATTTGCAGGAGCTCCTCCGAGTTTTTTCCCGGATGGTAGCATATCCCATAGAATTTCGCCTATGCCGACGATGACTTTCTTCATATATGGACTTACCTCCGTTTTTAAGACTTCTGTTAAATTCACAGTTTTTGCACAAGGATTCAGAATTCAGAATGATGAAAAAACGGATTCAATTTTCTGGATTACTGCATCCTGGCTACTTTTATGCGAAATAAGAATCTATATCTTTTCCGTAAAAAAGACAAGTCATGAAGATAAAATAAAAAAGGGGCTTGAATAACAAGCCCCTTTGAAATCTTGACTGAAAAATGGAATCACATTCTCAGGTCGTCGCTTGTGAAATCATCACCCTTGAGATCTATGAAGAAAAATCCTGTGATAAAGTCTGCGAGTTCAACGGGATGAAATTCAAGCTGGAGTTCCCCAAGCAGTGCAACGTGGGCCCCAAATGACCAATAGTCCCTTGCACCGTTGTAAAAATCATATATTGGTTCGTCCGGAAGCGGAATCCCGGTCGAGTAATAATAGTAGTCCTTGACTCCTCTTGTTGCTTCGCTGAGTTTTTTGTCCTCTGCAGATATAACCATGAAACTGCTTTCCCACCCGTCAGCGAGAGCAGTTCCATACTGTCTGTTGATTTCCTTGACGACCTGTGCCGTGGCACCTACGCCGCCACCGAATCCGAGAGCTCGTGTTGCCCATATGTGTCCATGGGCGGCAGGGCCAAATCCGAGGCATACCGAAAAGGTGTCCATAAAGTCAACAGCCCTGTTGGGGAAATAAAGCAACAAAGTGTCAAGCACAGCAGCCTTACTGCTGCTCCCCATTGTGAGAGAAAGCGCGAGCACCGACAGGAACAAAAATTTCTTCATATCTCTTCCCTTTCAAAAAATTGGTTTAAAATTACTATTTTATTCATATGACTCATTTAATTTTACACAGGGCGGCAATAATTCAACATAAATTTCAAAGATTTTTAAAATTCTCTGAAACGAATCCGATAATCTTTCTTGAAAAACGCTTGAAAAATAGTGGAATGCTTGCATCTTATACGGAATTCGGGATGTAGCGCAGCTTGGTTAGCGCGTCCCGAGACAGCCTGGGATAAAAGTCTCGGGAAGGTCGCAAGTTGTTCTTTGTCACAGTCCAACATGTTTTAGATTATGTTGTTTTGCTCGGGATGTAGCGCAGCCTGGTTAGCGCGTTTGACTGGGGGTCAAAAGGTCGCAAGTTCGAATCTTGTCATCCCGACCATCTTTTCCTCTATGATACATGCTTTTCCGTAATCTTCATTTTTAAAATCTGCTACCATATTTGCTCCATATTTTGGCCCAAGGCTTGATTTTTTCTTAAGATGGTCTATCTATGTGAAATCATGTGTTTTATTGTCTTAAGGAAAGGCCATGGCAGAGAAAACAGTAAAAAAACTTAAAATATTTGAGGAAGTCCCCAAAATTTTTCCCAGGGGGATTAAGGGGACATTTTATGTGCGACTGCGCAAGGGAGATATTGACAAGTGGGTGTCCACGAGAACCTCAGACCCTGAAAAGGCAAAAGCGAAGGCGGTTGATATAGCTGAATCCAAATTCGAAGCTGAACTTATCAGCAGAACTGAAAAAAATGAATACAAAAGAGACAAGAAGATCTCCGACACAGTTATCAAGATTGTGGCAAAAAAACACAAAGAGGATGGGATTCCGGTAGAAAAAGCCCAAGATAAATGGATTGAACTGAGTGTTTCCTATACTGACCTTTCAGACAATTTAAAAAGCTTTTATGCCACTATATGTCGACGGTTTGCTGAATGGTGCAGCGGGGAAGGAATTGAATTCATCGAACAGGTGGATGCAAAGACCGCAGTAAAGTATTCGAAATTCTTATGGAAAAGTGGTATCGGAGCCAAGACTTATAATGATCATTTTAAGCACCTTTCAAATGTCTTTTCAGCAATTGATGCAGACGAGTCGCTCTCATACGGGAATCCGTTTGATAAATCCAAAGTACATCGAAAGAAAAAGGCTACAGAGGGACACCTGCCTTTAGAGCCAGTCCAGTTGAGGGCAGTCATCAAAGCGGCTGCAAAGGACAGCGCAGACTACCGCGATCTTATAGTCATTGGCAGTCAGACAGGGCTCCGCCTAAAAGACGCCTCCCTCCTAAGATGGAATAGTATTACTGGAAACTTTTTGGAAGTGACCCCTTTCAAAACACTTTGGACCATTAACAAGAAGGTTGCAAGGATTCCTATCACCCAAACAATGCGGGGCCTTCTTTACGAAAGAATAAAGAAAAGATGCGGTAGCGAATATGTCCTACCATCCATTGCAAATCATTATCAACCCGGCGGTAATCAACAATATGTCTCCAAGAAATGCAAGGATATATTCAAAAGTGCCCTGAACACCGGCGATGTGGACATAACCCGTAAGGCAGGGCATCACCGCAAACGCCAGGCGTCAGTCTATTCCTTTCATTCTCTTAGAACAACTTTCATGTCCCTCCTGGCGACACAAGATGTCAGTATCCGCGATGCCATGAACATCCTTGCATGGGAATCCTCCGACATGATTCGTGTTTATGAAAAAATGCTTGAAGCCTATCGTGGGGATGCGGATAAACGCACTCTGAAAATAGTCAATCAGATAGCCGAATTTAAAATGGACATTCCTGAAGTGGAAGAGAAAACGCCCCCGCCCCGTCCATCGCCTGGGGAACTAAAAAAACTTGCATCCAGTATGACAAACACGGCAATCGCTGAGAAATATTGTGTATCGGAAACCGCCGTCAGGAAATGGATGAAAAAGCATGGGATAAATTGAACGATGAAAGAATCCATAACCATTAAAACATATGACGAGATTGCAACACTACCGGGATTGAATCCTGATATCGCAGTAATTCCTGCCGATTTCGACCTCTCTGGCTGCGAGGATGAAATAAGCGCCAAGTCTTATGTTTTTACAGAAATAGACAAGTATTTAAGCATCGTAAAACATGCCCACTTTCCTCTAACTGATAGACTGAACTCTCAGGAAATCAAGAACCTCTATCGTCTCGTCGAACATGGTACAATTATTATTATTCAGGTCGATGCCAAGAATCAGCAGCAACTCCGCTTTTCCGAACTTTTGTTGAGCCGTTTTTGGTGGCAAGAAGAACAGCAAAAGGATAAGTCCCTTCGCGAAGAAGAGCCATGTTCTGCATTTCTTCAAGAGGTCTGTAAAAAGATCGTTTTGGTTTTTCCGTTTGTTGCCGGATGCTCAAACCTCAAAGGGACAAAACTTAATAACGGACTTGGTGAAGTTATAGTGCCAATATGGTCCTGTTACTGGAAACTTTCCACGCAGAAACTGCGAGAGTCGATAAGCGAGGCTATCATAAGTTTCCTTGCTGGCAAAAAGTCGGACAATGAGCAATTGTTGGCACTTCCGGATATTTCTGGCTTTTATATCGATCTTTTAAAGGTTATGGATAAATGTTTTTCAAAATATTGTGGATTTGATCTCGATGTAATTCAAGACGAGCACATGCGGTTAATACATAGATTATATTCCGAGATGGAAAAACTCATAGGAATGTATGCCCTCAAACACAAAAATATCAATATCTATCCATCAGCTTTAATAAAAGCCTTACGGGATGGCACAGAGTGGATAGTATCAGATAAGAATTCACCAATATGGGGGAATCTTTTCAACAGAATAATATTCAATGAAATAAATAAATTGACACTCATGCCCCACCCCGATATACTGAATGATGCTAATAAAAGCGTATCTCGGGGGTGCCTGCTAATTGACCAGACCAGCCTTGGACACCCAGTCGCCTTTGCACGTAAATTCGGCGAGGGCTCTATTGTTGTTTTGCCTGCCTGCCTGAGTATTGATAAGATAACAAAAAACATTCAATCTCTTCATCACAAAACAGGAAAGTTAGGATACGACCTTATTAAAACATGGAGTGAGCCAGTACCAAAAAATTGGGGGGCAGAAGACTTTGATAAACTAAATGAGACAGATAGGCCAAAGACAGACAATACAGTCAGTATCGAGTTTATTGATTTCAATATCAGGGAAGAGAAAAAATTATATTATTCCGTTCATATAAAAATCAAGGTAAATGGGAAAGAAAAAAAACCAACCGCGCTGACCTTTATGCGCTTCTTAGTGCTTTATACCGCCTCCTACGGCCATTATGATGGTATGATTTTTTCCAAGAATGCTAGCATTCCTTTTTGCGAGAGAGTGATGCGGAATGAGAATGGAAAAAGGAAAAGACTCCCTTGTTCCTTCTTTCTTGCAGGTTCTGAGGGAGTAAAACCACCAAATTACCCAGACACCGTCAATGAGGTATATTCTCAGCTTTTTGAAGATGATTATCACCATATAATTTCTGAACGGACGCGGGGAGGACACCGGGAAGGAAGGAAATTTGACAACATCTATTATTATATGGAAAAAATCTCTACAGACAATATAAAAATCTACATTACAAAAAAGCATTTGGTTGAATTGTTTAATCTACGCCTGAGGGAAGACTCCTGGAAAAAATATGTTTCTGAAAAAAGAGAAATTGTAAAAGAACTCCTGCCCGTAATACTCGACCCCGCCAGTAACCTACATGATGCGCTTCTTTAGTCTGCTGCCACAAACAAAACAAAAGAGCAACTACAAATTTTTCCCTGCAGCGCAAGCATTACACCCTTCCCCGAACAAGGGGAATAAAATCAATTTCCGCACTTTTCTTTTTCATAATTCATCTATATGCCTCCCCATGATTTGAGCTCCTACTAATATTAAGATCTGGAAAATCCAATAAGGATGTCCTTTTTTGATATTTTAATTATTTTTCTCCTAATTTCCCACATTTAGCCTCATTTTATCCGCTCCTATATATTTCCGATGATAGGGAAATCGGATTCAAAAATAACTGGGAGTATTTTAGCCTTGTGGGAAAATATGAACAATTTTAAAAGGTGTTTCAGTGGATCCATTAAGGACAAATTTGATATCGCTTGCGGCAGACTTGGCAACGCCTTATGAGGCTGTGTCGGGGGCCGTGCGTTTTATAGAGGGATGGGTACCAGGAGAAATACAGTCTCAGACCGGATTTTTGAGTGATAAAGACGCTCGTAAGTATGCCGGATGTATCTCCAGGGCAACCCTTTACCTGTGGAGGAAGCGCGGGCTGAGATATTATGAAGTAGGTGGTCGCGTTTTGTATCTACCAGCTGACATTACTGATTTCATAAAGAGGAACGGTGAGAAAAATGAAAATGTCTAATCGTATTGATGAAGCCTCTTGTCCGCTCGCAACGGACAAAGAGGCTACGCAAAAACTTACGAAACATACGCTAGCCCAGGAATGTGAAAAATCAAGTCCCATTCCTGATATATCTCCGACCAAACATAAGCGCCAAATGGGCGTATATTCTTGCCCTAACAGCCCTGTCGCGAGTAACACCTGTGATTTAATTAAACATCAATTGTCAAAACATAGGGAAAAATGTGTAACAATCTCGGAGATCCGGTCATGAAAGACAATATCCGTCCAGGTATTTCAAACAAGACGCTCGTCGCATCTGGAATCCGGCACGTTGACGATGAGGAAGCCTACATAAAAACCGGAATGAGGAAATCTGGCATCCTATTTCCCTATTTCGATCTAAATGGCCATCCTATCATAGATAAGGTGGGCGAATATTGCCGTCTCCGTCTTGATGAACCTATTGGAAGCCAGAAATATCATCAGCGAGGAGGGTCAGGAGTTCATATCTACATCCCACCAGGGTTCACTATGCAGTTTGCGGCCGTTCTTGCTTACATCATCATTATCGAAGGCGAGGCCAAGGCGCTAAGTTTATTCGAAGCCGGATATCCTGCCATAGGATTACCTGGCTTTTATGGCTATAGCACCAACAAGGAAACCAGAGAAAAAATAGTTATACCCGAGTTCGAACATATACTCAAAAGATACAGTCCGAAGGTGATCTATTTTTTGGGAGACAACGACACGTGCCTAAACTATAGATTCTCCATTGCCGCAGTTAGACTTGCGGAACTTGTTGCACCTGTACCAGTGTTGCTCCCGCGCCTGCCGCTGGACGGTCCCAAGGGAATCGATGACTTACGGGAGGAGATGCCGTGAGCGACAATTTCAAAGAATATTTCGATGGCCTCGTTGAAAATGCTATTCCGGTCGGAGGCCAAACTCCAGAAAGTCTATGCGTCAGACTTTTCTGTCAGCAGGTCGAGCATATCAAAGGTCTTGATCCGGCGACAAAACAAAAGGCCTATGAGCGCGTTGGGGAGATAGGATACTTTCTAAGCAAAGTACCGTTCATATTCAACGAGTTTACCGCTTTGTTAAAGGACAAGCTGGGAATAAAACCATCGCAATTGCGGGATCTCATACAGAGGGCGAAGAAGAAAGAGCGTGAACGTTCCAGGGAAGATCAGGCTATTCGTCCACAGAAATCTACGCAAATGCATCTGGAGGATCATGAATCCGCCATCTCGGAGAAGTTGAAATCTGAACTCTTCCAAATATCACAACAGAAAATTGCCCCCGAAATCCAAGCCAGGCTAATGGCCGAAGCTGTTCTGAAGTACCTATTGGAACTTGGGAAATTCTTTTTCCATCTGGAGCATAAGGCCTTCGGCCATTGCATGTTCTTTAACCATACGAAGAAGAAGTTGCTTCTCATTGAGGGCGACGAGTTTCAGAGCTGGCTTGCGCTTCTGTCGGGAATGAACCGGAGCACAAACATTTTCAAATACATTTTTGCCGCCATTCTGGACGAGTCACTTTCAGGCAAGAACACCACCGGCATTGTCCCGGATAGGTTCTGGGCGGCAAGAAACGGCGCTTTATATCTGTCATGTGGAGACGGACATGTCGTGAAAATATCTGCCAGTGGTGTTAAAATTGAAAACAACGGTGTGGATAACATTCTTTTCCCAGTAGGCTATACTCTCGCCATATGGGAGCTTGTTGAACCGGCCGATCCGTTTGAAAAATGCCGGCTGTTCAGAGAAATGAGCTTTGCAAGTCAACACGGGGCAGATCTCCTGCGGATATGGACGTTGTCTTTGCCCACCTGCCAGGAGACAAAGGCTCCGCTGGTCCTCGCCGGAGGAGTGGGAAGCGGTAAAACAAAGGCTGCCCAGGGAGTCTTTGAACTCTACGGGCTTTTTCCAAGAATTGTCAAGGCGAAGGAGGACGGGGAAGCAGACTTCTGGACCTCTGTTGACGTCGGGGGATTATTCTGCCTTGATAATGCTGACACGAAATTCAAATGGCTTCCTGATGCTCTTGCGGCCGCGGCTACAAACGGAAAGAGCGAGAAACGCCAGCTATATACGGACTCATGCATTGTCCGTCAACATGCAAATTCGTGGTTGTTAGTCACTAGCGCAAATCCTACTTTTGCCAGCGACGCGGGGCTGGCCGACAGACTGATTGTCGTAAGGGTTAACCGCCGGAATGAGACCGCCGATACCGTGCTTTCACGGGAAATTGCGGAGAACAGGAACGCGGGGCTTTCCTGGATCGCGCACGCGCTTTCGAAGGCGCTTGCCGATAATGGTCGTGTCGAAGGCAATTTAAACAAACGTCATCCTGACTTCGCAGAGTTTGCCGTAAGACTTGGAAGGGCTATTGGCAGGGAAAGGGAGACGATCGATGCGTTGATGGCTGCCGAGAAGGACAAGTCACTGTTCAATGTTGAAAACGATGTTATTGGCTCAGGGCTGATCAACCTCATTAAATTGAGAGGGGGCTTCAGGGGGACAGCCAATGAGCTTCTCGGTGCATTCAAGGAGGTTGACGATTCCTTCAACAACTTCAGATGGAGTTCGAGAAATCTTGCTAAACATCTAAAGGCGATCTGGCCTCATGTGCAGGGAGTTTTTGATGCGGATGCCAGCCCGGGCCATGCCGGCATTTTGGTCTATTCCATTTCCGATCATGGTGGTTGTGGTGGCTTTGACGGTGGCTTTTGCCGTAAACCCCCTACAAGGGATGGTATGGGGTTTTCAGCAAACAACGACGTGGAACCCACCACAACCACCAATTCGATTCCAATCCCGCCTGTGTCGGAAGGCATAGTTCAGTGTGTTGACTGCGTCGGCTATTACCCATCATACTGCCGGTTGCATGAACCTGATGCCGGATGGGAGACAAAGGAGCGCATCTGTATGGACTTTCATAATAATGAAAAGTATAAAAATAAAGGAGAACAACTATGAGCACGGAATTTTACCAGCTGAACTTCCCGGGCTTTGGCCTGCCTGCGGAGGAGCTTGTAATGCCCAGATTGGTATCGGCCAAGACCACGAAGGCCAAGGCGATCAAGCAGAAATGCTGGGAATGCAGTATGGCTTCGGGCTGGAAGTCGGGGGAATGCCTGACTGTAGGCTGTCCGCTGTGGCCGGTGCGGCCTGCCAGGCCACGCAGAAGAAAATGAAGTGTAAATGGGATTATAACCAAAGGAGGACGGATGATTGCATAGATAAACAGGCGGAGACAGTGATGCCATACGGACGACAGCGATGGAAGGTGCGAGGACCGTATGGAAGGCGCAATGACATTGGTCGGCGAAGGCGGAAGATCATGGATCTGCAAGAGCAGATGGACAGTGGAAATTTAGAGGTATATGGACGTGAGATTATTCCAATTAACAGATGAGGTACTTATGCAAAAAAATGACAGAAATGACATTGATCGCTTAATAATTAGGGATTTATGCGGAAAGCATTTATTCCCTCTCGAGAACATTGATGTCCTTGCCGGAGGCGGCAGGAACGTGTTCGGTAATCTGAGGAAGCTCGGAATGATAAAAATGAGAAAGGTCGGCGGCCGGAAGATTCCGGTGCTTGCAGACATCTTCAAGGGAAGGCGCTGCGGCAGGCTGGTCTGGGTTGCAGGCAGGTCGGACTTTAAGTCCACGGAACGGGACTTGATCGAGGCGAAGCCGGCGTTCTGTCTGACGCTCGAGGCGGCCAGGGAACTTGTCAAGCTGTACGAGCGGGCTAGCGGAACCGCTTCAGCTGGAAGTGACTCTGCATTACAGGATGAAGGAGGTGCAGGATGAGATTCAGAAAAGGGAAAACCACAAGTTTGCTTGTGGAGAGTATGGCGCAGGCGGTATGCAGTGTTGCGAGAGGCAAAGTCCTGCGCAAACCGGACTGGACCAGGGCTGTACGCGCCGCAGAAGTGCTCCTAAGGGGTGGCGCCCCATCTCATTTCGAAAAGGCGCTCGAAGAGCTGTTGAAAGACTCAATGGCAAGAAAAACAATATTCAAGGTTGTTAAGGCTGACATTACAGAAAGGAGGATAGCATGAATCACATTAAAAAACCAAATGATGGAAACCAGACCATCGCGGATGTCGTCATGGAAATTAGGCGCATCCTACTGGAATTGGGGAGAATTGTAAAAAACACAATCATAAGGAGATGCAGATGAAAAAGACACTTGACAAGGCAACACGTTCCCCTCAAAAGGATTTCGCGCTCGAAATTCGGCGGACAGCCGGAAGAAAAGTAAAGGAGGGCAATCCGTTATGGAGGCCCGTGCTCAATGCGGCGAGGCGTATAAGTCAGGGCGGGAAAGCTGATATGCCTGAATCCCTGCAGCGGCTCGGAGACTCCGATCCCGATGCAACCAGGCTGATAGAAAAGTTCAACTCCATCTTTAGAAGGAAAAAAAGACGGGCATATGTGGCGCAGACTGCTCCGGAAGTCGGTGCTGAAGTGGCGCAATGCCGGCATGGCAGGGAGGAACTAAGCTACAGTAAGAGGCCGCAGAAACGCCTCGGCAGCATTCTGCCGGCATCGCTTCAGGCGGAGGCGGACCAGGTACGGGGGATTTGTCGCGAGATGTTTGAGTCGTTGTCCACGGGAAAGGAAGACGACATTCTTGTTCCGGCGGAGCTTTTCCGGCATCTTCTGGATCAATATTCGTCCGACAAGATGGCGCTGAAAAAGAACAGGAATCTGTTATCCTCCTGTAACGGTGCCGCTCTAGACATTGTAAATGACGTGACAGGACTGATGATCCAAACGGAGAGGAGGTATTTATGAGCAAGAACAATAAGAACAAGGGTAACTCCCCGCTCCACTGGTTTGCCCGCGAAGTCCAGCGGACTGCCAGGAGAAAACATGCGGAGGGGCACGCGGAATGGAAGTCCACCATCAGCGCGGCCAAGCATTTCTGCGATGGGCGGAATATAGACCTTTCAAAATATATGCGGAAGTTCGCGGACGATCCAGATGCCGTCGCACTGCTAGTGAAGTTCAAGGAGATCATGAAGACGGACGGCGGAACTGCAGACATATCCGTGCTCCATGAGCCCTTGACTGGTGCTGTGGAAGTGCAGGCGAATAATGACGCTGAGGATGCTCAGAAATCCGGGCATTCCACCGTCATGGAAATAGCGCGCGGAGACGCGCAGGAGGCCGAAGAAGTCGGAGGCATTGTAATTGCACAAGACGAGGCTCAGGGGCAAGACCCGGTAAAAATTGTATTGGTGGCCGGGAAGAGGGAGGAAGTCAAAATCAGACCGGTGGTGGTGAAAGAGGCCGAACTGCAAGCCTCAGCATACCGCCGCGTGCCGATCTCTTCGTTGTATGAATCTGAGGCGGGGAACTTCTTCCCGATTGACGAGAAGGATTATGCTGCAGTCAAGGAGAACATTGTTGCGAACGGGTTAAGCCCCTGTATGCCGATTACGGTGGAGGGGCAGGCCTACGGCACATTCAAAATCGTTGACGGGCACACCAGGTACAGGGCGGCACTGGAACTCGGGATCGAATATGTATACGTAGTCGTCGTCAGCTTCCAGACGTCCGAGGAACGAACCATGTTCATAGTGATGTCCCATCTGGCCCGCAGGGACTCTAGCGATCCCGTGCTGCTCAGGGCCGCCGGAATACTGATTCCGATCGAGGAGGAGCGGGCGAGCCACAGGCGCGGACGGAAGGCGGGGGAAAAGAATAATGCCTCAAATGAGGCAGAATTCTCTTCTAGCAGCAAAGCCGTTGGGCTTCTGCTCAACAGATCCAAAAGCACGGTTGACAGAATGAAGCGCGTACTACTTGACGTGGAGATGAAGGCCGCCGTGCTGAGCGGCAAGATTAGCATCTCCGCGGCATATAATCGGCTGGCTCTGGCGGACAAGGAAGCTGATGAAAAGTCTGGAGATGAGGAACCGGCAGATGGTACAAGTGATGAAAAGGCCGGAGAAGATACGGGCGATACAGAGGGCGAGACGTTGAGTGACGACAAGCCCAAGACCGAGATAGCGGGAGCTGGTTCCAAACCCAAGAAAAAAAAGAAGAGCAAAACAAAAAAGAACTCCGAGGGGAAGGAAACCCCTGGACACGGTTCGCAGTCCACGGACAACAGGGAGCCGGAGACTGATGATGCGGAAGCATTTGAGCCGGAGGATGTTGTCGCTGTCACTGCGGAGATTCTAGAGTTCCTCATGAGGTATCTTAACAAGGAGCACTATAATGGGCTAAAAATACTCCTCAATGGATGTGGCATTAGAGCCAGGGACATAATGGAGAGAGCAATGGCTGGCGGCGTAACAGCCGAATAACAGTCTATGCCATTTGCGCTCTTGCAGTTTTGTAAGGAAGCGGGGGCGCAGTGGCCGGACTATGCGGAAAGATTGAGAACAGTGAATATGAAAACAGAGCGCGGTGAACAGGGAACATTTAACAGGGCAACAGGGCAACAGGGCAAGGGCTGGCGGCGCCAATGCCGCCTGACAGACAAGTAGTTAAAACATAATTATAAAGGAGTCAGGAAATGGAAAAGTCTTTAGTCAACAACAACGAGCTTGCGGAATATCTCAGGCTTCCGATCACAAACTGCCAACTTACAGCACTTCTCGACAGCTGGGGCATCCTGGTGGCGGACGTGATCGGGATGTCCGATGGAAGCTGCATTGAAACATTCAAAATTCATCCAGATTTCAGGCACAGGGATCTGGGGGAGCTCTTGGAATACAGGGGAGAGTACGGGGATCTCGAGCGCGACTGGTTCTGGAATGAACGCGGCCGCAAGGTTGTCCTGTCCCTATTCGAAAAATTGCAGTTTCCGGATTCCCGGAAAATTGCGAAAGTCATTGTCCGCGATGAGCTGGCCGCCATGGCGGTGGACAGGGCAGTGAGTGATACCACGACGGTTCCCAAATTCGACCGCGAGAAATTTCTTGTGAACATCAAAAACAGGCCGGGGAGGAATAAAACTGCAGACGTAATACAATAATCTCAACAGGGGGTACGCTTAATGCGGCCCCCATTTTTATACAGGAGAATAAAAATGACAAAGCTTGAAAAAATTACCTTCGATCTTTGGTGGGATTGCCTTGTTGCACTTTCGGAGGAGAGCAGTATAGAGAAGTCAATCTTCTCCTCGTCCGAGGAGGTCAAGGCAATCGAGGAGGCGTGTGTTACTGGGAATTTCAGCGAAGTCCTGCGTCTTATGGAGGCACCTTCAAGCAAGCCAAAGCCTGCGGAACTTGTCGAAGGGCTGAGGAAAGCCATGGGGCTGCGGCATCCGGATATGCCCCGACGGAAAAAGGAAACTGCAGAATCAGCACTACACTGGCGCGGGTCCGGGATGAAAGGGAGTTGTAGACATGCGCATTGAGATAAAGAGGCGCGTCAACCGGAATACCGGTGTCAGCACCTTTCACTATCTAAAGGCCGACCGCAAGGACGGCAGGACGGTGCGCCGCTATGTTCCGAGGGGCCGGCTAACCCGCTGCCTGATGGAACAGTTCGAGCAGAGGAAGGCGCGGCTGATCCTGTCGTCGCATGCCGGGGACGGCAGGGCGGCGAGGAAGTCGTCCAGAAACCTGCGTAGGGCGCTGTCCGCAGGTCTTGCCGGAGCGGGGTTTCGCATCGGCCCGCAGGGGAAGCTGGTCCGGATGCGGGATTCGTTCTTCACGCAGCCTGCGGCTGCGTGCAGGTTCCTTCTAATGGATCCTGCCCTGAAGGCGACACTCGGAAGCGCCGGAAATCTCCTTGCAGCCGAGATCAGGGCGGACTCGATTCTGCACAGCGCACGACGGAAGGGATTGAAGGGAGTCACTTTTGAAAGCTGCTTTCAGCATGTTCTTGACGATCTTCTTCCTCACTGACTCCGAGGCGTTTAATTGATTCGTAAAACCATTCGTGTATCTGTTTGAAGGCATCCGCGTAGTTTATGTGGCGGCCAAGGGCGTTGTTCCGCTTCAGCCTGCTGTAGGCATACCTTTCAATCATCAGCATGTTTTCCGGGGAAAACAGCACTGCGGCCTTCTGCTGATCTGTGAGAAGGTCGTACCTGAAATTTGCAGCCTCCGGAGTGAAATAGCGCGAACTATGCATGCATATTCGCGTTCCATATATGCTAAACCCAGAATCTTCCAACATCACTCGGACTTCATTCGGGATGACCATTGGCCGTCCTGGATTGCAAAATCCACCTGGCCCGCAAACCCTGCGTGAGGGCAACAGATGTTTCAGTCCCTCATATGTCGACTGCCTCAGAAATTTACGTTTTCGCTGTCCGTCAATATGTCTGACGAGATATAAAGATCTGCTGTTTTTACGCTTCTTCCCGAAACTGCGTTTTACTTCAAGGAACATTTTACACCCCATCTTTTTCAGCAGGGGATTTATGAATCCCGCCGTTATTATTGACCAGCTGATTCGCGGCAGAAAGGTTGAGTTGCGCAACCTTGTCAATTGTAATCCCGGGCAGATTTTCCATCCTGTGAAGGGCTTCGAACAATGCCGTCACATGCTTCTCCTTGCGCTCTTTTACTGCGTTGATCGTCCCGAACTGAGAAATAAAAAAATCCTGGAAGCTGATGCCCTGACCCGAGAGATGCGCCCTGTCGAGCCAGAGGCGTAAAGCCTGTAATATCAACATGTTATCAGATATAGCTGTCGCCATAAAAGACTCAAGGACTTCTCTTCTGTCTTTGGCAGAACGCATCATTTTCTTTCGCAGTGCAATCCTAGAATGTCGGAAATACTCAGCCGGAACAAACGGGAAATCCATTGTAGCCCCCTTGTTCTCAACAGGATCGGGCTGCCGCAGGACATCAGGCATCTCGAAGACGTCCAGCCATTCGTCCTCTGAAACGTTTTCGGTGTCGATCTTCCCTGGACTGTGGCGCCTCTGGACAGTTTCAGTTTTGACTTTTTTTTCAAGTCGGAAGAGTTGCTCCGCATCCAGAGTCGAAATGTCCGGAACCGCCGTATCGCCATCTTCATTTTTGACATTGGCCGGAAGCCTGCGCTTCCCGGATGTAACGGTCTTCAGTTTCTTTTCAAGCCTCGCCAGCCTATGGTCGTCCATTTTTGACACGTCTGAGAATGTCTGGTTGAAGTTGTCCACGTCCTGTCTCCTTTCAGATATTGTTTGCAACCGGATTGCTCAAGCGACTTTCAAAGAAAGTCTTGAGTTTGTCGGACTCCTTCCTCTCATAGCAAGGGGCAGGAGTTTCTTTCGTCGGATGATTAGTCCGCGGAGACGAGACATTTGTCCCGTTCCAGATTCGTAGTTTTCGTTGTTTCGTATTTCTGGTAATATACAACTTAGTTCCAAAAACGCAAACCGTCATTTTGAGTAGCACCACCTCCGGTCCCATTCTGCTGAACTTGATATCACCGAACCATGTATGGATCTCTCTTATATCTAGGCAGATCATAGAGCGGATCTTTCCATCCGCCGCAACTGCGGGGAGTGACCCGCAGTTGAATTGCGGACGCGTTATTCAAGGGGAGAAGAGACTGTCCAGAGATTATTAGCCCCGAGTGCCTTTTTCGCAGATACCTTCGGCTTATCGGTACGTCCCCTTGGCTCTGTGCGTATGCTTATACCTTAATTCTTGTCTTATTCATGTTATAATATATGTAGATGATTTATTATATTATCTACCAGCCTTTGCGGCTGCCTTAACAAAATAAGGTGGCCGCTTTGCGGTCGCCTGTACAACCCCAAAAAAGGAGACCCCAATGACAACGGCAACAGGCGAAATTCTAGTGAAAGAGATCCTCCCGATCCTCAGCAGAACAGTTCCACGCGTCGTGAACCCATCAGACTGCGAAGACCCGGAAGAGCTGATAGCAGACACCCTTGCAACTGCGGCGGAAATGCTGCAATCGCTCGAAAAAGCCGGAAGAAAGATTCCAGCAAGATCAGTTGCGTTTTACAGCATCCAACGCGCCAAGTCGGGCAGACGTGCATACCAGAGCGGAGCATCAGATCCTCTATCGCCAGTATTCAGGACACGCAACACATCGGCAATCATCCCGATAGATGCGCCTATCTCATCGGAAGGGGAGGGGGCACATAGGGCAATGACGGATTTCATGGCGTCTGGCATTGAAGACCCATCCGAGACGGCACTGCGCAGGATAGACTGGGAGAACTTTCTCGGCACTCTGGCCGGCAGGGAAAGACAGATACTCTCATGTATAGCAGACGGCTGGAAAAACATGGACATAGCGAAACGGTTCAAGGTGACGCCCGCAAGAATCACCCAGCTCAAACGCGAGATCGCAGCCAGGATAAAGGCCTTCATGGGCACCGACATCTTGAATGAAATCTCAGCGGAATCACTCTGGGAGCGTGACATCCGGATGATCAGGGAGAGCGAGGCCTACTATTATGCGATCGACGACAACGAGCCCGAGGCCGCCTGAGAGAAGTCCGTAATCAGTAATCTGTAACACCTAACCTTTAAGGAGAATAAGCCAACATGATATGCCCGAAATGCAGACAGGAAATAACGGAGGTAATGCTCAAGACAGTCGGCCATGACACGTTCAGTGTCAACAAAGATGGCACGATACCGGATGAGAGACCCGCGATAATGGACTCATGCAAGACAGCCTGGATCCTCTGCTCGAAATGCGAGGAGGACATCACTGGCGCTTTCATCAAGAAGGAACCAGATGTCCTTGAGAGGCTGATCGGCCTGGCCAGCTGCTGAAGGCGGTGGCAATCAACAATTAAACAACAAACAACGAAAGGAAAATTACAATGATCAGAATTCTGAAATCGAAACTTGTGGAAACGCTCAAGGGACTCTCTAAGGTCGTGACAGCGAAGGCATCGATCCCGGCGCTAGGCCATGTGAGGTTGAAGGCCGCGAACGGTAATGTCTCCATCGCTGGCACGAACATGGAGGAGTGGCTCACCTGCGAAATGGACGCCGAAACAGAAAACAGCGCGGACTGGCTTCTTGACTTTGCGAAGCTGAAGGACTTCCTGAAAGGCGACGGCAAAGTATTTGTCGGGATCGAAGTCGCAGGAGACAGGACCGTGAAGATAGCCTTCGATGCCGGAGGCCATCTGGTCGAGCGCATATTCGAAACCATGCCGCTGGACGACTGGCCCCTGATCCCGGAACAGCCG
>CAIQLG010000049.1 GCA_903872565.1 uncultured Lentisphaerota bacterium
TCAAATTATTTTTTATTTTTTTTAGCCTAGCTCGACCTTTTCGAGCAGGCTCTAACTAGATGGTAAAATGGCTGAGACGATGCACAGAAACAGGAATAAAAATATATTATACATTACGATGTCGGTGATAATTTCACTGTTCTTCCATCTTGCAGTTTTTATTCTCACCTCGAAAATAACCGTCGGGCCCAGTTACTTCGGTGAAATGAAGAAAATTCCCAGCCACTTCATAAAACTCGGAAAAGTTGATGTAGCAATGCCCACCCCGGTTCCGGAACAGAAAAAGGAAAAGAAATCTGAACTTTTGCCGGCCCATCTGGATGAGAAGATGAAAGAAATGACAGCGAACGAAACTCCTTCCAAGGTTCCCCTTCCTGGAAACGGAGCTGAACCCGGCAAGGGAGAAGACTTGAAGGTGCCTGGAATCAAGGTGCCGACGGTTCCGGGATTGCATAAGACGCTCGTCCCTCCCGATATTCTCCAGGTTGACGGCGACAGTCTCGCCAAGAACAGACTGGATTTCAACCGCATACTCATACCAAAAATTCCCAGGAGCGGCAGACTGGGAGGAATGTACGGAGAAGGAGACGGCGAAGCATCAGGTCTGGCGGGAGGCCTAGGAAAAATTCCTCTACAGATGAGGCTCTCAATGCCGGAACACATCAAATCTGGAATCCCGGAAATACCCGGGACAAAATTGCTCCCCACGGAAAAAACTTCAGTCCTTGACAATCTCCTCGACATCAAAATATATAAATTCCGCATACCGGAGGGTGGGGGATTCTTCAGGGTTGACATTCTCCCGAAAAAGGACGCGAAGCTCAGACCATTCAAGAAGGACATAGTCTTCTGCCTAGATGTCTCAGGAAGCATCTCGACTGAAAAACTCGCAGAATTCAAAAATGGAATTAGCAACGCCCTCAATAAACTCAGCCCGGACGACAGATTCGAGATCATGGCGTTCAGACACAGGCAGATACCGCTTTTCGGCGGATTCCGGTCCCCCACCACCAAAAACATCCGTGAGGCCGACGAATTCCTTTTCAAGCTTGTCAGGACTGGGTCAACGAACATTTTCTCAGCCATAGAACCATTCGCTGGCAAGGACAACCAATACAAGTCTCCCGACAGGCCTCTTCTGATGTTTCTATCGTCCGACGGGATGGTCAATTCAGGAGAGGTCGCAGACAGCAGGGATGTCATAAATATTTTCTCCAACAGAAACCAGGAAACGGCAAGCCTCTTCACTTTCTGCACCGGCAAAAAATCCAACAGTTTCCTTTTAGATCTGCTCTCATACAGAAACAGGGGAGAAAGTTTCAAGGCCGACAACGTCAAGGAGTCCGGGCAGGTACTCGGAAATTTCATCGAGAATGTCTCGGAAGTATATGTGATGGATCTCGACTACCAGATTTCAGGCAACTTGACCGATCTGACTTTTCCCAAAAAACTGCCACACCTCTACAAGGGGCACCCCCTTTCGGTTTACGGATACTATGCGGCGGATACGGATGAAGTAGGTCTAAGAATAACTGGCAAGGACAGCCTGGGACGGAAGCAGGAACTCATCTATAAGGGTTCAATCAGCAAGGCCGAAGATGCCGATGAGAATCTCGCAAAATACTGGGCGCTCCAGTACATATACCATCTTTACAGCCGTCTGACTGCATCATATAGCGAAGATCTCAGGATGCAAATACACAAGATCGCGGCGCAATATGCGATAGAGGCGCCGTACTTCGACCAGTATCTCCTGAGGAAAAAGAACTACGTCGGGAAATAGACGGGCTGAACCCGCAACTCAAATTCTAATTTCAAAACTCTAAATCCTAAACAATAACAAATTTCAAAATCCAAAAACTAAAACAGTAAAATTGCATTCTTCGTATTTGATTTGTCCCTTTTTAGATTTTGAGATTGAATCGTTTGAATTTGTTCAGGGGTTAGATATTTGGATTTAGTATTTTTTTTAACACATTTGTCACAATTTTTCACAAGGTACCAAAAGGATTAAAAATGCCAAGAAGATATTTCCTGTTTCTAGTATTCTCCATCGCCGCCACACTTATGCAGTCCTGTGCCAGTTCGCCCGACGTGGGTTCCTGCAAGACACGCCCGGAAGGTTTCGTATGTGTCAACAGCGTAATACCGGACATCCAGACTGAGATGAGATACGCAGGAAGCGACAATTTTATTGGACGCCCCATAGATGGCTACGAACGCCCGGTGGCAATTCTGACAATGGAAGCCGCAAAATCGTTAAAAAAGGTGCAGGATGATCTGCGCCCGTATGGGCTTTCACTCAAAATATACGATGCCTACAGGCCTCAGCGCGCGGCTGATAATTTTTACCGGTGGGCTGGAGATTCCAAAGATCAGAAAAACAAGATGAAATATTATCCCGACATTGACAAGAGGCTTCTGTTCAAGGAGAGGTACATCATGAACAAGTCCTCGCACTCCAGAGGAAGCACTGTTGATCTGACCATCGCATGCAAGATGAAGGACGGATCGTTCGCGGAACTCGACATGGGAGGCGGATTCGATCTGTTCAGCACAAAATCCTGGCCGGACAGCAAGGAAGTCACGCCGCAACAGAGGGCAAATCGCCTCCTGTTCAGGCAAATTATGGTCAAGCACGGATTCATCCCCTACTCCAAGGAATGGTGGCATTTTTTGCTCGCAGACGAGCCCTGGCCAAACACCTATTTCGACTTTCCCGTGAGATAGAGAAAAATATTCTTGATCCTGCAGTGAACTCAGAGTTCCTGATCCGCTGAAAATAATAATGTCTCAAAATTCCACCCCTGGGGGGAATTTTCATTCAGATTTCCCGGCTGCAACCCTTTTTAGCCACAACCCCTTTTTCCACATCTCCAGAGCCATTGAAGCTACGAGTTAGTGCTTGAACGAAACGGCATATTCTCAAAAAAACATCCATGCAATAGACCGGATTTTGCTCCAACTTCAAGTGCGAATCCATATGCTTCCGCCAGTTCTCAAATTTTATCATCA
>CAIQLG010000050.1 GCA_903872565.1 uncultured Lentisphaerota bacterium
CTGCTGTCCGAAGAGCTTTGGCTCAGCGAGAAATACGTCAGTGGACGCAGGATGCGTTCGGCAGTCGAATCGCTCATGTTCACATTGAAATACGTGTTCGAATTTGGACTGCCACGCCGGCGCGGACTTGAAAACGTCAGAGACGAGATGACCGAAAAGATAACAGCCTACAACTTTGTGAAGATGCTGAGGATTAAGGATGAGATGCGGAATAACGCGGAGCAGACTTCCAGCATGGCAGGCTGACCACCTCCAAAAGGATAGTTGTAAGTAGCTCTTAACAAATAACATAGAATTATTGTGCCTTTTCATGTAGAAAAAATAATTTAAACACGTGATTATGTGCATGAAGTTACATCGGAATGTTTTTTTTCTGGAAAATGGATGGAGAAATGTAGGCGGTGTGATGAAAAGTTTTTTTTGTAATCACAAAAAAATACTTTTCGAGCACCGTCGAATTAGAGCATATGTTCTTGTCATTTTCAGTAGGCCGAGTCTCGACGAGACTTGGCTTGGCTGGTTTCATCGAAACCGGTCCGACTTTTGCACATTCATGGTAAGCGGATGATTTTTTCCCATCGGTAAAAGCTTACCAAGCTCACATCCCTCAATACTTACCGATTTCCTTGCAGAGGGCGACTATTTCCTTCATGTCCTTGAGGCTCAGGTCGGACGGTATCGAATGGTCGGATCCGAATATGTAGCCTCCGCCTTTTTTCATTTCCGGCACGACTCTCCTCATTTCCGCCCGAAGCGTATCCGGATTGGAATAGCTGAGGACGTTTATTCCGCCGTGAAGCACAAGCTTGTCGCCATAGGTTTTCTTGATGTGTATAGGATCCATTCCGGCCTTTACCTCGATAGGATGCAGGCAGTCTATTCCTATTTCGATCAGCTCGGGAATCAAAGGATTGATGTCTCCGCAGGAATGCATGCTGACCTTCACCCCTTTCTGGTGTCCCCAGTCGGCGGCGCGTTTGTGGACAGGCTTGAGAAGTTCGCGATACATTGAGAGCGAGAAGAACTGATTTTGCTTGTATCCCATGTCGTCGGGCCAGCCAATGCTGTCGAACTTGTATCCCGCGTCCCATATTTTCTGAAAGAGTATGAGATCAAGATCAAGATAGGTGTTGAAAATGTCAACGCAGAGTTCCGGATCCTCGACCATCCACATGAGAAATCTCTCGGTTCCGACCATCCAGGAATGTGCGACATCGAATCCGAACCAGAAAGCGGCTCCGATCCAGAGTCCGTCTTTCTTCCATTGCCTGTAGTTTTTCTTGAGTTTGTCCCAGTCAATTCTGTCATCGGAGGGTTTCATGCGTTCCTTGGCCTCGTTCCATGTCTCCCTGGAATCGACCCTGAACGAGAGGAATTCCGGAACTGTGGCGGAGTGTTTGAAATCCTTCATTGTGGCGCCCCAGTTTGTGGTGAAGATCCTGTATTCGTCGTTCTCCTCGATTGTCTTGCTCTCATATCTCGGGCTGTTGTCCACGCCGAATCCTGCTGCCTTGTCAACGCCGAAATAGTCTTGCCATTCGACATTTTCCGGCATTCCTTCCTTGTGCCATCTTTCAAGAGTAGAGTTCCAGGGATTGTCGAGGAAGGGTATCCTGTCGGCTTCCTTGTGATCATACATTCTCTTCATCCGTTCGTACGAGGTAAGTTCTTTCATTTTAATCCCTTATCGTTATTCGTTACCATTTCTGATTTTGTCCAGTTATGTTTGATCTGCAGCATTAACGTAAATGGATTTGTTAATACTGCAAAATGCTTGACAATACTCATCCAATCCACGATACATCATGTCCTCTTCCGCACCAGATATCCTTCTTCCGGCATGTAGGAGCTGAAGTCCAGGTCGGCAAAAGCGAAACTGGCGGCATCCCTCTGCGAAATCAGCGGGTTCTCAACAGTCCATGAGATGTTCAGCATCGGATCGTTCCACCGTATCCCCTTTTCATATTCGGGATAATAGAAATCACTGCACTTGTAGAGGAACTCGGCCTCTTTGCTCAGGACGCAGAAACCGTGGGCAAAGCCTTTGGGAACAAGGAGCTGCCTCGCATTTTCCGCGGAAAGCAGGACAGATTCCCACTTCCCGAAAGTCGGCGAGCCTGGCCTAAGATCAACCGCAACATCAAGAATTTCACCCGAGACGGCGCGGACAAGTTTGTCCTGGGGCCTGATCTCTTGGAAGTGCAAGCCCCTGATTGTGCCTTTGACCGACTTGGAATGGTTGTCCTGGATAAATTCAATGTTAATTCCGTTATCCTCAAAAGTCCTTTTGCTGTAGCTTTCAAAGAAGAACCCCCTTTGATCCCTGAATATCTTTGGTTCTATTATTAAAAGCCCTTCTATTGATGTTTTAATTAATTTCATTGCTGTCTCCATCTTTGAATAATTGTTAAGCATAAAAAAGGAACACGTCAAAGCTTTTAGTTGTGGAGGGGCACGCTCTGTCGTGGCCGTAGTGGACGCGACAAAGCGCGTCCCTCCATGAATGCAAATTCTCCAAATACTAACACGTTACTAAAAAAACACAAATATTTACAAATATAGCTGACTTTTTAAAAAATAGTGCTACATTAACGATAATTTAGTAAAGGAATTTAACTATTTACAGGATTGGTATGGTTTGGCTCTTTGTAACATTCAATCTGATTTTAGTGATCTTATCATTCTGCGCCAGCGTCAGGCAGAACGAATCCGTTGGTTTATTCTGTCGCAGGCTCAGTTTTTCGGTTGCCCCCGCCTCATTCTTGTCTTTTTATCCATTCTTATTTTCACTGAAAATGGAAAACGGCAGATGTCTGATTTTGAGATTGAATTTTTGCATGCAGAGTTGATCCGGACCGCCTTTCCTGCAGGAAAAGGCAATGGAATCAAATCTATTTTTATATGATGACGGAGAAACCGCCAGCAAGAAAATGCCGGGCGACATGCCTCTCGCCGCAAGGATGCGGCCTGCGAAATTCGCAGAATATTTCGGGCAAAAACATCTCCTCGAGCCAGGAAAACTTCTGCGCAGAGCCATTGATTCCGACTCCTTCACGTCGATCATCCTTCACGGACCTCCGGGATCTGGAAAGACAAGTCTCGCTGAACTGATTGCAACACTGACTAACTGCAAATTCATCCGCCTTTCCGGGGTCACATCGAATGTCGCAGAACTTCGCAAGGAAATTCAAGGCGCAATATCACGCCAGGACAGCTCCGGCAAAAAAACCATAATATTCATAGACGAGATACACCGCTTCAACAGGGCACAGCAGGATGTGCTGCTTCCCTTCATTGAAAACGGCATTATCCGTTTCATAGGCAACACCACGCAAAATCCATTTTTCTATGTGATTGGGCCTCTCCTGTCCAGATCGCTCGTATTCAAGCTTGAGGCTCTGGCGCCATCAGACATCATGGAAATCCTAGGACACACAATTTCCGATGAAAGGGCATTCTCCGGGAAAAAGATAATACTTCAGAAGGATGCGGCAGATTTTCTGTCCAAAATCTGCGAGGGTGATGCCAGGCGCGCCCTGAATGCACTTGAAATTGCGGTGCTAACCTCAAACCCGGACAAGAATGGAGCAATTGACATAGATCTTCAGACGGCGCAGGACTCGATACAACAGAAGGCTGTACAATATGGAGATGACGGACATTATGACACGGCAAGCGCATTCATAAAGAGCATGAGGGGGAGCGATCCGGATGCAGCCCTCTACTGGCTTGCAAAAATGCTCGAAGCTGGAGAAGACATAAGTTTCATCGCTAGGAGAATTGTGATTTTCGCATCTGAAGACGTCGGTAACGCCGATCCGAGGGCGATCAGCCTGGCGACTTCGGCAATGCAGGCGGTTGAAATGATAGGTCTTCCCGAAGCCAGAATTATTCTGGCACAGGCGGTCACATATTGCGCGACCGCCCCCAAAAGCAATGCAAGCTACATGGGTGTGGATTCAGCCCTCGACGACATCAGGAACAACAGGGTGCAGCCTGTCCCTGTCTTTTTGCGGGATTCGCATTACAAGGGCTCCGAAAAACTCGGACATGGCAAGGGATACAAATATCCGCACAGCGAAAAAAACAGATTTGCAGATCAGGAATATCTTTCCGTTCCGAAAAAGTATTATATCCCGTCGGAGTTCGGATATGAGGTGAAGATAAGGGAAAGGCTCGAATACTGGGAAGGTCTAAAAATGGCTCCGGAGAAAAAAGGCGAATGAATATCAGTGGCGAAAAATCCAATTTGAGAAGGAAATTCCTTGAGAAAAGGAACTCCCTTCCAGAGGATTTCAGAATGCAAGCCTCGGGGAAAATATGTTGCGAGATTCGCAGTTTCGGCAAGATCGCGGAGGCCGAATACCTCGCCGCATTTTGCCATAGCGGCGCGGAACCCAACATAGATCCATTTCTCTCGGAAGAGGCAGGCAAGGGCAAGTCTATTTATTTCCCGAGATATAATCCAGATATCGGCCAATATGAAATGGCTAAGGCTGACAAATTCCCTGTAGGTTTCAGAAAAGGGAAATTCGGCATACAGGAGCCAATTGGAGATTCGGAACCCGCGACAGATGATAAAATCAGGAAAATGACATGGCTTGTTCCGGGCGTCGCCTTCGACAAAAGCGGGGCTCGGCTCGGACATGGAAATGGAATTTATGACCGTCTCCTGAAAGAGAGGGACGGCCTTAAGATAGGTATTTGTTTCAGTGTTCAAATAACAGAAAACATTCCCTCGGAGGATTATGACGCCAAGATGGACTACATGATCTGCGAAAAGGGGAAAATAAAATGCAAAAGAAATGGAGGATAGTAAAATGATGGATTTAATACGTCAGAATGCGCCAGTCATCAAGGCGCTCGTTGTCCTTGTTTTCGGTATCGGAGTCGGGTTCTTTTTCAACTGGTTCGTCACTAAAATATGGGGCGTGTCGGCGACAAAAATCAAGGAAGACGCAAAAAAGGAGGCCGAGCACACCCTTAGGGAGGCAAAAGTCGCGTCCAAGGCCGAAATGCTCAAACTCCGAGAGGAATTGGACAAAGAGATGAAGGATAGGAAGAGTGAAATGAATTTGATCGAGAAGAGGCTTGTCCAGAGAGAGGAGAACCTCGAGAAGAAGTCCGATTCACTCGATTCGCGCTCGGAATCTATTTCAAGGACAGAAAACGAACTCAAGACAATAAAGGAGAGACTCAGCAACAGGGAAGTTGAACTGAAAAGAGAAATCGCGAAGCAGATCAGCGAACTTGAACGTATTTCGCAGATGGACCAGGTGAGAGCCAAGGAAATGCTCCTCGAAAAAATCAAGGGCGAAGTCCAGAACGAATCCGGGCAAATCATAAGAAATATCGTGGACGAAAGTAAGGAGAAGGCCGAAAGAGAATCCAAGAAAATCATGATTTATGCGATGCAGAGATATGCGTCCGACTGCGTGTATGAACACACAACAGCTACAATCCCACTGCCAAACGACGAGATGAAAGGCAGAATAATCGGACGAGACGGCAGAAATATCCGCGCGATCGAGGCGGCAACAGGTGTCAATTTGCTGATAGACGACACTCCTGAGGCTGTCGTGATATCCTGTTTCGACCCGGTCAAAAAGGAAGTGGCAAGGCAGCTTCTCGAAAAGCTGATATCCGACGGGAGGATTCATCCGACAAGGGTAGAGGAACTTGTCAAGAAAGTTGAGAAAGAGGTTAATGAGAATATCTTCCAGGCCGGAGAGGCGGCGGTGCTCGAGGCCAATGTCCAGAATGTGCCTGCCCAGCTGATAAAACTTCTCGGGAGGCTAAAATACAGATATAGCTATTCGCAGAATGTCCTGAAGCATTCTCTTGAAACTGCATACTTCATGGGAATCATCGCGGCGGAGCTTAAACTTGATGTTAAGAAAGCCAAGAGAATAGGCCTCTTCCACGACATAGGGAAGGCTGTTGATCATGAGATCGAAGGTTCACACGCCTCGATCGGTGCCGACATAATGAAAAAATACAACGAGAACAAGGAACTTATAAATGCGGTAGCCGCACACCACGAGGAAGTTGATGCCGAGTCGGTATATGCCACACTCGTAAGCGCCTGCGACGCACTCAGCGCATCAAGGCCGGGAGCAAGAAGCGAAACCGCAGATCTCTATCTCAAGCGCCTTGACCAGCTCGAAAATATTGCGTGCTCGTTCTCCGGAGTGGAGTCCTGCTACGCCCTTCAGGCCGGCCGAGAAGTACGAGTGGTCGTACTGCCGGACAAGATCAACGATGCGGCCGCCCAGAATCTCGCCAGGGAAATCTGCCTCAAGGTCGAGAAGGAAATGAATTATCCGGGCCAGATAAAAGTGACTGTGATAAGGGAAACCCGTTCAGTGGACTACGCCAAATAGAATGCGGAATTTGGAATGGGGAATGCGGGAAGAGGTAAGAGGCATAACGGGGAACAGAGGTCCGAGGTCAGCGACTGGAGGCCAGAGTTGTCCCTTCCGTCCCTCTGGTCCCTTTTGTCTCTCGTCATAACCGATAACTATTATTTTGGAATTTTAGAATGAATTTGAATTTGCTTTTCATAGGTGACATCGTTGGAAAAGGCGGTCGCAACGCGGTGAAAAACTGTGCAGCCAATCTTAGACAGAAACACACCTGCTCATTCTGCATCGCGAATGCCGAAAACATCGCCGGAGGAGCCGGAATGACGGCCAAATGCCTACAGGATATATGCCCTTCGCCAGCCGATGTAATAACCAGCGGGGATCACGTATGGGATCAGAAAGGCTTCGACCTCGAAATTATGTCGCTCGACCGTGTCCTACGCCCTGCCAATGTGAGCAGTTTGCAGCCTGGGAACGGGTATGGGGTGTTCAGAAATCCGGCCTGCGGTGAAGTCGCAGTCATAAATCTGATTGGAAGAGTATTTATGAAAAACGCCGTCAACTGCCCTTTTGATACGGCCGACAGGATTCTCAAGGAAATACCCAGAACTGTGAAAAGCATTTTTGTTGATTTCCATGCGGAGGCATCAAGTGAAAAAGCCGCAATGGCACATTTCCTCGATGGAAGAGTGACGGCTGTTCTCGGGACACACACACATGTCCAGACTGCCGACGCGAAAATCCTGCCGGGAGGCACCGCCTTCATCACGGATATTGGTATGGTGGGATCGGAGAATTCCATCCTGGGACGCGATGTGAAATCCGTCTTAAGAAAATTCAGCACCGGGATGCCATGCAAGCTCAATGTTGTTGATGAAAATATACGCATTGATGCCGCAGTCATATCATACGATCCGGTAACCGGTCATGCCTCGGAGATCAAGTCATTTTCGATCATGGCAGATTTATAAATATTTTTCCGCGAGTTTCGCAGGGAAATATCTATTTCTGCGGATAAGACATTGTGGTAGTCTGATCGGCATCGAGCCTGAGCCCACCCTGATAGCTGCCGATTATGACCCTGAAATCGAGCCCGTCCGATCCGTCAACATCATCCCAGAAGTCAGCCTTCGAGACCTTGAACTTCCAGCTTGCCGATGAAATTTTCTGTGGGAAATTTCATCTTATTTTTTTGCGTGTGCGGACGCTTGCCGTTGTTTTTTTAGGAACGGATCGATGATTTTGAGTCTGTTTTCGATGATTTGACCGTGCTGGAGGTCTTCGGTATAAATCACAGGACAGCCACTGTTCAAGGCGGAAGCAAGCATGATGCAGTCGAAATATGAATACTCGTAGATGTCTTTTAATTGCAGCGCTTTCTTGATTGTCAGCATATCAATGATTTTGATGTCCATAAATCCTGAAAGTTCATCCAGTTTGGCAGACACATCTGTAGGGTTAAGACAAAATTTGCGTAGGAGAACATTTGAAAATTCATTCAGGACTTGAAATGAGATTATGGGGTTGCTCCTGCAAAGCGAAACAGCGATAACACGCTTTTCAGGTTCGTCAACAGAATAGGCATATATGAGGACATTGCTGTCAAGAAAGGCTTTTTCACCTGGCATTTGCTTGCTGCCTGTCAAATTTAAAGTTTTTTGTTTTCAGAAAAGGATCTGACAATTTCCTTTTCTTTTCCGGCTTTATTTTTCCCTCAATTTGCTCGAATTCGCCAATCAGTATTACTTTTACGTGGTGAAACTTGAACCCTTCGCGTCTGGGTATTTGTATGCGGTGGTTTTTCACATCTGTTTCAAATTCGACGGCTTGCATTTTTCAATCTCCAATTTTCTATAAATGAACGGGAGTCATGGAAAAATCAAGAGGGAAAGAGGAAAAACTGATAGAATTCTTGAAATGTCTGTATCTGCAAGTCAACTTTGCAAAATAATGATGCTGGAAAAATGCTGAAAACAATATCCGACATTTTCATGGCACTTGATATGACACAGAAACGTGAGGTGTTTGAGTTTGTCATCTTCAAGTCGGGGATGAAATTGAACTGAACGACAAAATTCTCTAGGATTCTTTGCGCCTTAATGCATTCTCCGATTATTATGCTATTTTCCTTTTCGGATCATTATAATAATAAAAATCCCGGGAAAACAGAGGAGAATATATGATTAATCCCCGAGAAAATCTACTTGGGACGCTGAGAAGGCAGGGCTTCGAAACCGTCCCTCTCGAGCCCAACAGCTTCTGCGAATCACAGAGAGGGGCATTCGTGAAACGTTTCGGGAACGACGACATCGCAGCAATGAAAGAGGCATGCGAGGAGTTCAAACCATGAAAAAGATCAATATTCCGCCTACAGATCATGTCAAGGTGCTGGGAGATCAGGGATGGGTCGGCCTCATCGGCAGTCTCGGAAGCGAAATAACAATCCTCAACGCCGCACGAGTCTCTTTCGGAAAAATGAAGGAGACAATGGACGACAACGATCTTGTCCTCCTCGAATATCTCATAAGCAACAGGCACACAAGCCCGCTCGAGCATGTCGTGTTCACATTCAGCGTCCATTGCCCACTCTTCGTCCGCGGCCAGTGGCACAGGCACAGAACCTGGTCATACAACGAAATTTCAAGGAGATATACGGAGGTTGACATGGAGTTCTATCTTCCTGAAAAATTTCGCAAGCAGGCGCCAGTCAACAGACAGGCATCAGTGGAATGGGAAAACTATGATTTCACGGAAATCAGGAAAGAGTTCGATGATCAGAACAAAAAATCGCTCGAGCTATTCAACAAGCTGATCGAGCAGGGCGTCTGCAGGGAACAGGCGAGATCTGTCCTCCCGCAGAGCATGATGGTCACCTTCTGGGCCACTGTTGACCTCAACAATCTCATCCACTTCCTTGATCTCAGAGACAGCGAACATGCACAGTGGGAGATAAGGGAATACGCAATCGCCATCAAGAAACTAATCTCTCCGATCATTCCGAATGTGGCAAAAATTCTCAAATGGTGAATTCAACGGCAAATATCAGAAAACCTAGAATTGCCCTTACGATGGGGGATCCGGCAGGCATAGGGCCTGAGCTGGCAGTCAAAGCTGCAACCGATGCGAAACTCGCGGGGAAAATGGATATCATTCTCTACGGCTCACCGGACATCCTAAAAGCCGCTTCTGTGAAATTCGCAAAAAACAAATCCCTGAAAATTGTTCCGGCCGGAAGCCTCAAGTTCAATCAGGTCATGCCGGGACAAATCAGCAAGGAATGCGGGCTCGAGGCATACAACGCGGTCATCAAAGCCACGAAGGACACACTGGAAGGGAAAACCGACGCGATCGTTACGGCACCCGTATGCAAAGCCTCGATAAACATGACGGGGATACCGTTCACCGGACATACCGAACTCATCGCGGGACTTTGCAAAACTGCGAATTTCGCAATGATGCAATCTTCCGGCAGACTCAGAGTCGCATTCGTGACAACCCATATACCAGTATCAAAAATCTCCCGGGCAATCACAAGGAAGAGAGTTGTGGAAGTTGCTGTCTTGCTGAGAGATGCGATTCTTCAGGAGGGTGTGAGGAATCCTCTGATTGCAATAGCCGGGCTCAATCCGCATGCTGGCGAGAACGGGTTCATGGGGGACGAAGAAATGAAAATAATAATTCCGGCAATGGAAACTTTGAGGAAAATGGGAATCTCTGTGAAAGGCCCTTATCCTTCCGACACCTTGTTTATCAGGAGGACTCTCAGCCAGTTCGATGGAATTGTCTCGATGTATCACGACCAGGGGCACATCCCCTTCAAGATGATCGCATTCGACAAAGGGGTGAACTCGACACTTGGTCTCCCGATCATCAGAACGAGCGTTGATCATGGGACCGCATTCGAAATCGCATGGAAGGGAATCGCCGACACCGGCAGTCTCTTCGCCGCACTGATATTAGCCGCCAGACGCGCAAAAAACATCCTGCAGGATTTTAGAACTTAACCGGCTACGCCGGGGCTAATCCCATATTTTTCCCGCTAAACACGCCAAAAACGCGAAAAATACAATTTCCCATGCGGGCTAGATAATCTCGGCGGAAGTCTTTCCGCACGAGATTATCTACTGGAAGTCACATTTTAAATTTCCCATTTTTCTTAACTTTTTTCTTCTGAGGA
>CAIQLG010000051.1 GCA_903872565.1 uncultured Lentisphaerota bacterium
AGGATCCTATACTTTTACTAATTGTCCAATAATGAGGTTGACATAGGTCTGCTTGTGGCAAACAAGATGTAGCCGCCCCTATGTTAGGGGCGTCTTACACGGCCAACATGGCCGTGACTACAACTTAAAAAGGCGAAAAAATCACGTAAATGTCAATTCTCTTTTGAGTTTGTTAGCAATGGAACAATATAGCACTCAAAACACCCAGCTTAACGGTTACCAATAAACTGACATATATTATTAGAATTCCACACACGAACTGCATTAATTGACTTATAACATATTTATGTACAAGGACTTAAGTGTGAACGTCCCCTTATTACAAATTTAAGGAATACCGCAAAGACAGGAGGAAAAACTGTTGGAGTTCACGGCTTCAGCGTGTTTTTTCCATCTGCTTGGGACTTAAAACGGAAGTCGGTGCCCACGGGCACCCCTTTGCGCTCATGTGGCTTTAAGAATATGCCTCTTTCTTGGCAAGCAACTGACAAGTTTGCTTATGGATGCGCAATACTTTTCTTCAGACTTTGTCAATAGACCTATTCCCACTAAATCATCCACATCTCTGTCAATGGTTCTTGCCGACAAATTCCTGTAAATAGCAGCAACGTCAACATTGGTTTTCTGGAGTTCTGTCAACGTGTAATTCTTGAGCAAGTCCATGCTCAATACAAGCAAACGCAGTCTTTTTCTCTTGGGCTGGTTGATTTTCTGTTCTTCATCGAATATTTCATAGACATAGTTTTTCCAGGCATTGGCAATCTGATGCTGTTGAACATCCCATAGCACATCATCCAATCCATCAAGAAGTCCCTGGACAGCGTATTCAATGAAATCGGTAAGCTGCCTTGTGGTTCCCGCCTTGTCCAGTTGGCGGTAATATTCGCTCCGTGTCTGATTGTAATGGTTTGACAGGATGTGCGAGCAGATGTTTGGCATTCCACTTCTCAGAAGAAGATAAAACTCAATGAGCCGTGCAGTTCTGCCATTGCCGTCACCAAACGGGTGAATCCATGCAATATAAACATGGGCGACAATAGCTTCTATGATTGACTTTCTGAAATCCTGTTCCTTGTCGTGCTTGAAACCGAACTCTGCCTTGAGCCAGTCACAAAACTGTTTCATCAGTTCCGGGACATAGCGGTACTCCGGAGCCCGATAAGTCGCCACATGCACATTGTTCTCTCTAAATCTTCCTGGAATCGCTTCAAAATGCTCTCCAAGGTCTTTGCCTATCATTCGATGAAAACTGCAAATCAGTTCGTTGGAGACATAGGCGGTTGCTCCCTCGGCAACAACCTCGCGGAAAATAGAATTTAGAGCTTCCAAGACATTTTTAACTTCAATCTCAAGGTATTGGCGGCTCTCCGGCAGTTTATCTCCTTTTGAAATGGCAATTATTTCCTCCTCGGACAAAGTATTCCCTTCAATCGCGGTTGTAGCCTGGGCACCTTTGATCAATGAGACATTTAGAAGTTTATTACGAACGGAAGGCTCCAACGGCAAGTATTCCAGAGATTTGACAATTGCACTGGCCTGCCCCAGTTTATACATTAAGTGCTCAGATATTTTCCAATCATTTTTAAAGATTATATGAGGATAATTTTTTGACATATATTCTTTGATATCATTCATATTTTAGACTCATTATTTAGATTGAATAATAAACCGTACCATATATCTTGTCATAAAAGTTGTCAAGCAACTTGTCAAGGAATATTTCAATTATCTTCCAAGCTCAGACTGATAATCAAGACTTCTCCGGGAAAGATAGAACGAAACTTGGCCTGGCATGGGTAAGTCCAGCCTTGCTCGATCAGTATAAATGAAATATCCCGGCATCAAGTCAATAGCGGGAGTGCGACCCCGGAGGGACACAAAAAACATGTAGAAAGCATTGGGGGAGAAGTCGTAAAAACACTCTTAGAGATGAAATATCCTGGAGGAACTATTCTCAAATATTATGATTATTCTGGCAAGATTGATGGAATAGTATTATACCGTTTATCCCATCTGGGCAATTCGTTGGATGATTCAATAAAAGTAATTGAATTCTTTTTTAAAAATGATAAAGACATAATCTCAGTTACAGAAAAAGTTAATCTCAAGATACTGTGCAAGGACGAATTGAAGAAACTGCTGGGGATTTCTTCGAATGAAAAGGCGGGATGAATGAGTGAAAGCAGTGCAAGGAAAATAAAGGTATAATATTTCTACTTTTCCCGGGAGGGTAATTGATATAGGTTACTTGTCAAACCATTCCCAGGAGGGGTGGAAATGGAATCCTGGATGGTTCTATACGACCTTGTTAGATGTTATTTCCATAGGATTAACACACTTCGGGACAAAAAAATAAATTTCATGGGAAGATTGATGTCTTATTGCAGGCACGTTGGGGAAAACAGTGAAGCCTTTTTTCCCAGTGTTGAAAATCAACGGAATAATGTTATTTTTTAGAAGTGAAATTATACAGAAATAATATTTGGCCACTAATTTGGTGCAATTCCAGTGGAATGACACAACCTACCATAAGAATGCACAAAGAAATGAATCCAGATATATCTCCAATGGAAGATGGACTAAATGACTGACAGTGAATGGAAAATCCGCAAGACCAAAATTGATGTTCAACTAAATGCGCTGGGGTGGAAAATTATTCCATACAAGGCTGGCATGGACACTTCCATTCTTTCCTGTCATGCGGTAGAAGAATATCCGACCGATAACGGCCCCGCCGACTATGCATTATTTATCAAAGGCAGATTTCTTGCAATTCTCGAAGCGAAAAAGGCCTCGGTAGATCCTCAGAATGTGCTTGAGCAGGCAAAACGCTATTCTTTCGGTGTCAAAAATACGATAGGCAAATGGAGACAATTTTCGGTCCCTTTCCTATTTTCCTCTAACGGCACACAAATCTGGTTCGCAGATGTGAGGGAGGAAATATACTATGCCCGTGAAATATTGAAATTTCATACGCCAGCCGCCCTTGAAGAGATGTTTGCAAGAGACTACTCCAAATGTAAAATCTGGCTAAAAAATACTCCCAATGAAATAGAACGGCTATGGACATGCCAGATGAAAGCAATCGCCGCACTTGAAAAAGGGATTATTGAAAACAAGCATTGTATGATGATTGCAATGGCGACGGGAACAGGCAAAACTTTTACAACAGTGTCTTCTATATATAGGCTTATAAAATCCGGTATTGCAAAACGTATTCTATTTCTTGTTGATCGCAGGGCTCTGGCCGCACAGGCTGCACAGGCATTTTCATCGTTCATCACGCCAAGTGGAAATAAATTTAATCAGGAATATGAAGTTTTCAGCCAGCGATTCAGAAGGGAAGACTTCGAGGAAGGCGAGAAATTCGATATTGGTGTCATGCCAAATGAATATCTTACTGCGCCAAATTCAGCCCACACCTTCGTATATGTGGCGACCATCCAGCGCATGGCCATAAATCTTTTTGGCAGGGAAGGTTCCTTTGAGCAGGAAGATGGAGATTCTGACACGGAAGACGATGCCAATAAAATGAATATCCCCATTCACGCTTTCGATATAATAATTGCTGACGAATGCCATCGGGGCTACACCTCCAAGGATACAAATATATGGCGTTCCGTATTAAACCATTTTGATGCGACCAAGATTGGTTTAACCGCAACACCCGCCTCCCATACTGTGGCCTATTTTGGATACCCTGTTTACCGTTACACCTTTGAAGAAGCTGTCCTTGAAGGCCACTTGGTTGATTATCAGGCTGTTAAAATTAAATCGGATGTCCGTATCAACGGCATATTCCTTAAAGAAGGCGAGAAAGTGGGATTGAAAAATCCTGAAACCGGCAAGGAACTGATAGACTCTCTGGAGGATGAACGTAAATATGACACTGAAGATGTTGAACGCAAAATCACATCTCCCGACAGCAACCGGAAAATAATGGAGGAAATCGCACGTTACGCAAAGGAACACGAGGAAAAAACCGGTCACTTTCCTAAGATACTAATTTTTGCCGTGAACGATATCCCGCACATATCCCATGCAGACCAGCTTGTGAACATTGCCCGTGAGGTATTTGGCCGGGGCGATGATTTCGTACAGAAAATCACCGGTAGCCCTTCTGTTGACAGGCCGCTTGAAAAAATCCGCAGATTCAGAAATCGCCCAAAACCTTCCATCGTCGTTACCGTTGACATGCTCTCGACCGGCGTTGACATTCCAGCACTTGAATATATCGTTTTCCTGCGCCCCGTGAAATCCCGAATACTCTGGACACAAATGCTTGGACGCGGCACGCGCAAATGCCACGACATCAACAAGGAGTTTTTCACCATATTCGATTGTTTTGACGGAACTCTTATCAAATATTTCAAGGATTCCACGGACTTTTCGATAAATGTGGAAGAGACCTTTGAAGTCGCAACCATCGGGCAGATAATAGAAAATATCTGGGAAAATATCGAACGGGACTATAATATTAAACGTCTTATCAAAAGGCTTCGCAGGGTTGCTGATACAATGAGCGCAAAGGCTCGTCAGGATTTTTCGGCATATATTCCAGATGGAGACATTACCAATTTCACAGACAATCTTCGCGAGAATCTGAAAAACAGTTTCTCAGAAACTATGAAGCTTCTCCGCAATAAGGATTTTCAGGAACTGCTTATCAACTACGACCGGGTAAAAAATCCGTTTATAGTCGCCTATCCGACAAAAGATACTGTTTCTTCCGAATACCTTTTCAAGATCAAAGATGCCAAGAATGAACAATTGGGATATGTCAAACCTCAAGACTATCTTGTTGCCTTTTCCGAATTTGTCCATTTAAACAAAGACAAGATTGAAGCATTGTCCATTCTTTTTCGTAATCCTGGCAAGTGGAACACCACAGTCCTGAAAGAGATCAGACAAAAACTCAGGGAAAACTTCTTCGATGAAAAAGATGTACAGAAAGCCTATGAGCTTTCAGGTCATAAAGCCCTGGCCGATATCATATCGCTTATAAAAAACGCCGACGATTCAAAGAACCCACTGCTGACAGCCTCGGAAAGGGTTAATCGGGCGATTACCGACATCCTGGCAAGTCACTCGTTCAACAATGAGCAGAAACAATGGCTTAATTATATCAGGGAGCATCTTGTGATAAATCTCGCCATTGAAAAGGCAAACTTCGATCTGGTGCCAGTTCTGGAAAGACAGGGAGGTCTGGCAAAGGCAAAAAAAATATTCGGCTCTGAACTGGACAAGATAATTGAAGAAATAAATTACAAGTTGGCGGCGTAAATGAAATACAGACATTCAGCCGGTTTCGGCAAAAGAATTGAATTTTACATAATAGGTCTGATGCTTAAGGAAGGCTTGGACTTGTATATTCCACTTGTAGATGATAATGCAATTGATGCGGTCGTAAGAAAAGAAGACGGCTCATTTGTTGAAGTGCAGATAAAAGCCAGATCGAAGAATGTTTTATTCGGAGACGGAGCTTTGTTTGCCGCAATCCCGCACGAATACAGAAAGAATTACTGGTTTGTGTTTTATTCTGAGAGGATCAATTCAATAATTATCATGTCTCCAAGGGAATTTATCAAGGAGGCGGTTCAGAACAAGACAGGCAAGAATAAGGGGGTGCGAAGCATCTGGTTTAATGGGAAAAATACAAAGGAACAGAAAGAATTTGTAAAAAAGCAATTCCTAAAATATGTTGTAACGGATTTTTCTCGAATCTTAAACGATGATCCTGATAAATAAAACTAAGGAAAACAAATGTCTGATATTGTAAACAAGCTATGGGGAATGTGCCATACGCTCCGGCACGATGGTATTGATTATGGAGATTATATCGAGCAGCTTACATATCTTCTCTTCATAAAAATGGCAGACGAAAGAGGAGTGGAATTGCCAAAAGACTGCGGCTGGGAATCGCTGAAAAGCAAATCCGGCACGGAACTGACAGACCACTATCTTATGCTCTTACAGAAGCTACGCGATGCCAAGGGACTTCTCGGCGACATCTTTGCACAGTCAATGCCAAAATTCAACAATCCGGTCAACCTGAAGAAAATCATTACGATGATTGATGCGGAAGAATGGTCAATGATGGGAGTGGATGTTAAAGCAGAGGCATTTGAAGGTCTTCTTGAAAAGGCCGCAAGTGAAGGCAAGAAAGGCGCGGGACAATACTTCACTCCACGTGTCCTTATAAAATCTATTGTTCGGCTGATGAAGCCAGACCCGCTTAAATATCCGGACATGAAAATCTGCGATCCAGCCTGCGGAACTGGTGGTTTTATTGTCGCCTCTTATGAGTGGCTCATAGAGAAAACAAAAGGTGCAATCCCTGTTGATGAAGTCAAAAGGATCAAGGAGAAAACATATTACGGACAGGATTTGGTTGCTCGTCCACGCCGTCTTGCTCTTATGAATCTTTTCCTGCACGGTTTGAAACCAACCATTTATCTCGGGGATACAATTTACGAACCAGACAGGAGCGAACGTTACGATGTAATTTTAACCAATCCACCATTCGGAACCAAGGGAGCCGGACAAGCTCCGACACGAGACGATTTCACTATTGCGACTTCAAACAAACAACTCAATTTTGTTCAGCATATTCTTACCATTCTCAAGCCCGGTGGACAGGCGGCGATCATTCTGCCCGACAACTGTCTTTTTGAAGACAAGGCCGGAGATGTTTTTGAAATTGTGATGACAGATTGCAATGTCCATACTATCCTTCGACTGCCCCGTGGAACCTTTCTTCCATACGCCAATGCACAAGCGAATGTAATCTTTTTCCAGAAGGGAAGAAAAACTGAAAAGGTCTGGATTTATGACTGCCGTTCCAATATTCCAAGCTGTACCAAAAAAGATCGTCCTCTGACTGCCGATATGTTTACCGATTTCGAGAAATGCTATGGCAAAGAACCGAATGGCACGAGCAAGCGGGAAGATCAGGGAATGGAAGGCAGGTTCCGTCCATTCTCGATTGACGAAATCAAAGAACGCGGATACAAACTCGATATTAAATGGCTCAAAGATGACACGCTCGACGACCCCAATGATCTCCCTGAACCGACTGATTTGATAGCTGAAGCAGTGACAGAACTCGAAGCCGTTGTGGATGAACTCAACGAAGTATCAAACTTGTTGCAAAAAAATTAGGTCTGCTCGATAATGTCACATATTAAATTTACATTTTATGTCAATATTACTATTGACTTATCCGATATAAGGTGATAATATTAATGAAGTTCGAGTTTAAAAATAAAAATCTTATTGAACTCTACACAGAAGGAAAATCGAAGAAATATAAGTTTCTTAATAAGGTGGAAATTAATAAGTTCATGATAGCCGTCGGCATCATAGAGTCCGCCGCGAATATCAATGACTTCAGGAAAATGTCATCATTGAATTTTGAACATCTGAATGGGAACAGATATTCAATGCGCCTGAGCCGTCAGAACCGACTGGAAATGCTCATAGAATGGGAAGATGAAAATAAGACGCTTGGGACTATTTATCTCGATGATATCACAAAACATTATGAATGAAAAAATGGAGGAAGACTGCGATGGGCATATATAAACCATTCATCAATATCGGACCTGGCAATGTCATCCGTGAAGAGCTGGAATCCAGGGGATGGTCCCAGAAAACTCTTTCCGACATAACTGGAATACCAAATACTCGTCTAAACAAAATTATAAGTAATTCTGAAACTATAAGTTATGACCGCGCAAAGATATTGGCGCTGGCATTCGGTACATCCCCTCAGCTTTGGATAAATCTTGATGCAAACTTCAGGTTGAGGCAGGAATCTCTGAAAGAAAAAGAACAGATAGCTGTCAAATCCGACATCTTCCTGCATATGCCCATCCGGGACATGATCAAGAAAAGCTGGATCAGGCCTTACATGAATAGCATGAAAAAGCTGATCGAAGAGGTCAAGAAATTTTGGGGAATGGACAAAATTGATTTCAGCTTTATGGAATCCCCCGGAATTCAAGTGCATTATAGAAGCAGAAAAACTGAACGCTACAATTCCTACTATGCACAGACTTGGCTGAGAAAGGCTAAACTGTGCTCGGAGAATTATTCCGTCAAATCTTTTGACAGAAGAAAATTCATCGCCTTGGCAAATTCAATTCCGGATTATACAGTCCGCAAGGATGGCGTTGCCGAGTTCCTTTCAGAACTGAATGCATGCGGTATTAAAATATTCATTCTCCACCACCTTGAAAAAACTTTTACAGATGGAGTTGCGTTTTTCGACAAGAAATCTGAAAATCCTGTTATTGTATTGACATTGCGTTACAACCGTCTTGACAACTTCTGGTTCACTCTGTCTCACGAAATCGGCCATATCGCCTTGCATGTGGAAAATAACAGAGATGAACTTTTCTTAGACTCCAACCTGGACAAAAAAGACAGTGGATGCGACGAGATTGAAACAGAAGCAGATAAATTCGCCGCCGAGTGTCTGAAGCAGGACGAAATCCTCGGTAAAGTACGTCTTCCGAAAATTTACCCGAATTATTCGTCATTGAAATGGGCGGAAGATGAACTAGGAATACATAGTGCGGTTATTCTCGGAACGCTGCAGGTCAATGGAAAAGTGAGTTACAAGTCAAGCCTGAACTGTTTGAAAACAAAACTTGATGATCTGATCCCGGAAAAGTATTTTGCGGCGTGAGAAAGAACTGGAAGAATCAGCAACAATGAGAAAATTCGGAAATTCCGAATTTTCTACCAGACAGGATTGAACGAAACACACGATGAAATAATCTCGTTGGACTACACAGCTTCAGCGTGTGCCTTTTCGTTGGAGTTCACAGCTTTAGCGTGTGGCTTGGATTTTGTTGGAGTTCACAGCTTTAGCGTGCTATCTTTGAGTTTAGATCTTTTAGTCATACGGAGATGGAAATGCTCAAACAATTAATAAATAAAATATAAGAACACGCTAAAGCTGTGAACTCCAACATTAAAAACGGAAAAAATATGGGAACAGAACATTGGGCGGAAACGACGCTTGAAAATGTTGTCTTGCATAAAAAAGGCAAGAAGCCAAAAAGACTTGAACAAAACAATTTCAAGGACGCAGTTCCATATATTGATATTGAAGCTTTTGAGACAGGCAGGATTAAACAGTATGCTGATATTGATTCTTCAAATTGCTGTGATGAAAAAGATGTATTAGTTGTTTGGGATGGTGCTCGCTTTGGATTGACTGGCTGTAATCAGAAAGGTTCAGTTGGTTCAACTTTGGCCTGTTTAACACCTGTGCTTATAGAAAGCACTTACTTATTAAAATTCATCCAACGACATTATTCAACGATTCAAACAAATCCTAAAGGCACGGGTATTCCCCACGTAAATCCAGATATTTTCTGGAACTTGGAGATTCCCCTTCCACCCCTGAACGAACAAAAGCGGATTGTCGAAAAGCTTGATGCCATCCTGCCGAAAGTGAAAAGCGCGAAGGCAAGGCTTGATAAAATTCCCCGCATCCTAAAAAAGTTCCGCCAAAGCGTCCTTTCCACCGCCTGCTCCGGAAAACTAACCGAGGATTGGAGAGAGGGGAAAGATTTACCGGAGTGGGAAGTATCTAATATTGAAGGTGTTATTGAAGACCTGTCATATGGGACTTCCCAAAAATGCGATTATAACGTTAAAGATGGAACTCCAGTTTTGAGAATTCCAAATATAAGCTCAGGCAAACTCGAATTATCTGATGTCAAATATGCTCTATTAGATAAGAAAGAACTGGATAAACTATCTCTCAAGAGTGGAGATTTACTGCTGATTCGCTCGAATGGAAGCGTATCTTTGCTGGGGCAATCTGTGCTTATAGATGATTCGGCTTATGGTTTTGCTTATGCTGGATATCTGATTAGATTGAGATGTAAGAAGGATATAATTGTCCCCAGGTATTTGGATATCACTTTAAAAACAAACGACTTACGAACACAAATTGAACTCCCAGCAAGGTCAACAACCGGTGTCCATAATATAAATTCAGCTGAAATCAAATCATTGGTAATCCCTCTTCCTTCGCTCGGAGAACAACACGAAATTGTCCGCCTTGTGGAAAAGCTTTTTGCGTTTGCAGATTCTCTTGAAGTCAAATACAAAAAGGCTATGGTGTGTATAAATAAGATTGAACAATCAGTTCTTGCCAAGGCTTTCCGTGGCGAACTCGTCGCCCCCGACCCAACCGACGAACCCGCAGAAGAACTCCTGAAACGGATTCTTGAAGAAAAGGCAAAGCTCGAAAAGAAGATACAAAATACCCGTAAATCAAGAGAGAAAATAAAATAATTGTATTTATAAAGATAAATATATTGACTTTTATGTATTTTAAAGTATAATCATATGAGCAAACAACCTTTCTGTAAATTTGCCGATTTTTTAAAAGCTTGTTCCAATAAGCAAAATATCATATTGATCAATGACGAAGATGAATATGGACAAGTAAGAGACACAAGAGAGGATGCGAGAAATGATTTTGGCCTCAATACTCTTGATGAAATCCTTGATTTCATATCAAACGGCGGTCTTGAAAATTTAAATTTCAAAAACAGTACCCCTTATAGGAAATGCCCGGAACTGATAGTGGATGCCTATGAATTTAATACTTGTGGAAAGCTAGGCTATATTGCATTTTTACAAAATAGAAAAGGGGAATGGCGGATAAAATCGCTTCATCTCAGCGATAATTCAAACTCTCCATTCAAAGAGTTGTTTGACAACAATAAAGACTTTGAAGATTTGAAAAGAATATTAGGGGAAAAAGGATGAAAACAAAGGGAAAAATTACTGAATGTCCTGTCTGCGGTTCAGAAGACCTGGAGCAGGAAAAAAAAGAAACAACTGTCTGTGTGCCATACGGAACAGATAGGAAACTGTCTGAAACGACATACAAGTGCGCCGAGTGCAAAACAACTTTTAATGATGACTCATCTTTAGATGTGGCCATTAAGTCGGCTTTGGAATCTGCGAGAAAAGACTCAGTCAAAAATATTCTGAATTATTTTTCAGAAAATAGAATGAATTTTGCTGGGATGGAACGTGCACTCGATCTTCCTCAGAGGACGATATCAAGATGGAAGACAGAAGGTGCGGTAGATGCGCCTGCTCTTGCGCTCCTCAGAATGATACGGACTTTTCCGTGGCTGATTGAAGTCGCGGACAATAAGTATGAAAGAGACATATCCGATTCAATATGCCTCCACTACATTGCAGATAACATATTCCGTTTTCGTGACAATAAGGTGTCTCATTCTGGTGTTGGCATTCACCGAGATGGAGAAAAGACTCTTGTTTTAGGATATGCAGTTGTTTCTGGCAATAATGAAGTTCATATACCGGATATGTCGGAAGCGCAAAGCAATGAAACAGTAATAGAAACATGGACAATGCAATGAAAATCACCGATTTTTTAGTTTGCGATGATATCCGCCACGAAATTGGCGGAAAAATGACATTGGTTGGGATATACAACGATTTTGTTATTTTGAAAGAAAAGCAAGATGTGAAACTTCCTATGACCTTTCGTCTCGGCATATATGCCCGGATAAAAATGGAGAATTCCGAAGAGACAATACCCGACGCCTTTGATTTTGAATTTTCACAAGGGGATAATCACGGAGTGGCTGTTAGCAAATGTAAAATAATGATAAAAGATAATCCAAGTTCCTTTGCTCTTACAGTTATGTTTGGCAATTTTCCAATCAAGTCCGAAGAAAAAGTAAAATTCAAAATCAGATTCTACAAGTCGGATGTCCAGCTTTGCGAACTCGAGCCAGATTATACAATGAACGTTAACATCAGAGATAATGTAAAAAAATCTTAGCCTATTGGCTCAAAATAAAGAAAAAAGTAGTTCTATTTAAGAGATCTTATAAATTCTGCTGCGCGTGGGACATAGGCAGGTTCCACCCAGCGAGTCGGACTTCTTTGGAAACTGATTTTCCCATTGAAATTTCCAAATATGCTCTGCATCGTACTTGATAAAACTTTGAGTGGCCTTCCCGATCTGTCTTGTCCTGTTGAACTAATGCAAGTCGCTTTTTTAAAGAGACGACTTTTCGAAGTGCCTTTTACCAATACCAGATATTCTTTCTGCTGTTTGTACGCATCTCTATGGCGAACATGGTAGTTTTCGCTAAACAGACTTTGCAAATCTGCTGAGGAAAACTCAATCGCTCTTCCGGCTACCAAGATCTCAAAGTATCCCATCAAATATAAACTTGGCGGTGATTTGAAATCCCATCCTTCCAATCCGCAATAGAAAACTAGCAAATCACCTTTCTCCAAGTGCCGCAAGCCAGCTTTTGGGCTAGTCGGATCACCGTATGTAAAAGTGGAGAATTCAGGATCAAAGTGGATGGATTGTTTTGAGACTCTACCTTTTTGGGCTGTCGGGAAAAAGTCTATAAGTTTCAACCCGTGTCTTCCTGTGGTATTCCCATATGTGCGCTCATCTCTTCCAATTTCATCAGGAATGGGGATATACTCGAACGTGCCATCTTTAAATAGTGGGCCAAGTATGCCACCTGCTCCCATATCAATCCCGACCCTGAGCATGGCTATTTTCATTTGGACTTCCTTTTGAATGACTTTCCAGTACACTTGCCGTTGGATTGTTTTCCATAGGGTAATCCTCTTGATTTCGGATATTTTTCAGCAATCCTAAGTATCTTTGCGATTTCTTTCTGAATATTATCGTCGGAAATAGAGCTTGACAATACAAACCGCACCATCTTATCTACAAACATATGTTTGAAAAGCTTGGGTGCCCATTTTTTAAAATCATGCCCCCGTTCCTCAAATAGACAAAAATGCTTAAAAGTTATAAGATATCCCCTCTTAAATTTTCTGTTTCTTGTGGCACCCAGACCAATCCAGTTAATCTTAAGAGCGATGTCTTCATGTCCAGACCACGGCTTTTTCACGCCAACACCAATTACAGAATCAAAATTGCAGTTGCGAACCCGCCCCATACAATCATGAATCCCAAAAGTCCCTGACTTGTCGGGATCACCCTTGTGTGTTCTTTTGTATATCAGGGTATGCATACTGCACATTGTAATATCGTCTAGTATTTTCTATTGAGTGCTTTCATAAGCTTTTTCAGCTAAAGCAATTAGTTGTTCAATGTCAGTGTTTTCATTGCAACGAATATGCGTAAAAACAGTGTCTTTATGAGGCCGGACATCCAGCTTGGCAAATTGTTTTATTACTTCTCGTCTAGGAATTTTAACATCAAACCAATATTGCTTTTTCTGAGGATAAATGAATGCAAAACTAATCGAAGATTTGAATTTTATATGATTTTTGGTCGCCCTTTCTTCGATATCATCAGAAATTAATTTTAATTTCTCCCTGAGAACTATCACTATTTCTTTTATTTGGTTATCTTTTATCTTAGACATCAAACTAGTGACTGAATACTCTGCAATAGAAGTAATCGAGGTTTTTGACGTGCCCCTAAAATCTTTCGGCAATGTCGTCTTTTCAAGTTTAATTTCATTGTTTTCGTAGAGGATATATTCGTATAACTCCACATCTTCTTTTATTCTATTGACTGCGAATTTGTCCCAAATTTCAAAAGACTTTGCAATCAAGATCAATCTAATTCCGCCCTTCCAGTTTATTGGCACGTCAGTATGTAATTTATTCCTAACGACTTTTTCAAACTCAGCCTTATTCTCAACAAGCCAATCCATATAAAAAAGGCCTTGCAACAAGACGGTTGATGATTTATCGGCTTTGTATTCAATGATCACGGGTCTTTTGTCGTTGTCAATAGCCAAGGTATCTATTCGGCCACCATGATTTGTTGAGAACTCGGTGGCAATGAAAGTCATTTCAAAAATAGTATTAAGGTTGTCTTCGATTAAGGTTTGAAGCTGTTTTTCAGTGTCCAGACCTGAGAATTTAGTTGGTTTAATCTTTTGTACTTTGTTCCCGGATATTCGATAAATTGGCATAATTAAATCCTTTCCTATATTCCATGATAAGCGGTATCATTGACGGTTGTAAGTCTTCCGGTGAATGCTTTTTCCGGCTTTTTTCTTAATGATTTTTCTTAACTCCCCGATGGGATTATCTGATTCTATCCTATGAAGGATGGCATGGCAGTTTGGACAAATCGGGAGCATGTCTTTTATAGGATCAACAATATACGATTTTTTAATCTGAGATAGAGGAATTCGATGGTGAACATGGATAAAGCTGCTCCCATAAGAATCATAAAAATCCTCAAGTAAAATTCCACAAAGCTGGCAATTGTATCCCCAATGTTCTATACATTGACGCCTTGCCTCGTTGCTTCGTTCATAAGCATTAACCAAGACACTTTTCTTAGCCCCTTCTGGTAGTCCTTTTGATTTCTCTGGAATATCATCTGGAAACAGCACTGAGTTGCGATGCATAAGCTCTGCAATAATTTTCTTGACCTCCGCACGCCACTTTATAAAAGGTTTAACTGCCCCGCGCGGAATATAGCCTATATGTTTTTTCATTTCTTCAATGCTAAACGGAGAATCTGAAATATCGTGGAACCAATTGACTTTGATTCGATATTCACTGGCACCTTCAGGAAATTCAATCCCAGGGATATAATAGAGAGGAGTCTTATAAGCTTTTCCGTTCCATTGTTCTAGAGTTTTGCCAATGGCAACGATTCCACGCTTGTTCTCGTACATAAGAAGAATATCACCGATTTTGAGCTTCCCGAGTTGCTCTCCGAAGGTATATTCGCCGCTGGTAGCAGCTATACTTTTCTTAATGAGTACTTGAAACCGCCCCTGTCCGCCATCAGTATTGTATAAGAAGTAATCCATATTCCCCCAACTTTTTCCATGAGCCATAACGATGCCACATATAATCTTAGAATCTAATATCTGAAACACCAAAAAACAAGAGATTAGCTTAGAATTCGAGTTTTATCTTAGGGATATTGGAAATCCAAAAGCGTAGAGCGTATGGGTTTTGCCTGATCCCCAGCCCAGATCCCTGACTTTGAATGGTCACCTCATGCTATATATATTTATATGTTAATAGGAAAAGATCGACCTGGACTTATTCACCCCATAACAAAACCCCTCAAAACAAGAAAGGAAGACCACTCATGAAAACTACAAATCCCCAGGAAAATCCAAGCAGAAGAATCAGGAACCTTGAGAAATCCCAAGTAACATATCAAAAAAAACCGGAACCTGGACAATCCGGAGCCCAATTACAGAGAAATTCATGATGCCCTTGTTCATTACATTTCAGAGCGAAAAGCTGAAATCTACGAGATGCTAAGGATAGACAAGGCAATAAAAGCTGACACATACGATAATGTTGCCAGGCTGAGAGAAGTCCAGAAGATAGAAAAAATCTTGAAAAAACAGAAACAACTTGGCCACAAAAAAGCACAGAAGGCACATAAAATATTAACTTTTTGAATCTTGTGAATTATTGTGGCAAAAGATATCCTGTTTTAACGGAGGTGGAGGAAATTGGAAGAATCTTGAAAGGGAGACAGAATTCATCCGCCTTCGCCAAGGCTACGGCATGACTGACGGAATGGCTTGACAGGATATACAGGATGGACAGGATAAATATTAACCCCAAATAGGCGGAGAATTCAGGCCAGAGGGCTTCAGTTTTTCAAGGAGAAAGACTGTTTGGGATAATTTATCTCAATAATGAAACCATCAAGGAAATTTTTCACGCCAAGCAAAATGGGGTCCAATATTTTTCCATCTGTGCCCATCCGAGTAATCCGTGGGCAGATATTTTGTTCCACAGGAAAAACAACCTCTTTCCGTGTTGTCAGTGTGTTCCGTGGTTATAAAACTGGTTGCGGCTTAAGTTGCTCTATTGTTAAACTACGGCGTGACAATTTTTCCTCCGAGTGGAGGAAAAATTGGAGGCGGCGGGAGCCTCATCTAAAATTGCATAAATCATTGTAATTCAATATGATATAACAACTTGCAAAATATCTTACGAGTCCTTTATATAACGATTTAACCCGTTTTAAACCAAAACTGTGCCACGAATTGGTCACTATATATCAGGAACCCGGCATTTCAATGAGCTTTCCTTAAATTTGCTATTTCTGTAGGGTTTTTGTCCTGCCATCTGGGATTCCTACGTCTTTCCAGACCTCCAAAGCTTAATTCCCCCCCTTGTCTTGGTATAATACCTACAGGGGACTTTATCTCCTGTCGGCGCTCCAAAGGTAATAACAATACCCACGGAAGCCGCACCAAAAACCCCATCACAGGAGATACCCCAATGACAACTGCAACAGGCAACATTCTCGTGAAACAGATCCTCCCGATCCTCAGCAGGACTGTTCCACGCGTCGTGAACGCCACAGACTCTGAAGACACTGAAGAGCTAGTACAGGACACAATCGCAACTGCGGCGGAAATGCTGCAATCGCTCGAAAAAGCCGGGAGAAAGATTCCAGCAAGATCAGTGGCATTCTACAGCATTCAACGCGCCAAGTCGGGCAGACGTGCATATCAGAGCGGAGCATCGGATCCACTGTCGCCGGTATTCCGGACACGCAACACATCGGCAATTGTCCCGATAGATGCGCCTATATCCTCGGAAGGGGAGGGGGCACATAGGGCAATGACGGATTTCATATCCTCTGGCAAGGAGGACCCGTCAGAGACAGCGTTGCGCCGGATAGACTGGGAAAGTTTCATAGGCACACTGGCTACAAGGGAAAGACAGATACTTTCCTGCATAGCCGACGGCTGGCGGAACATGGACATCGCGAAACGGTTCAAGGTGACGCCTGCACGAATCACACAGATGAAACGAGAGATAGCAGACAGGATAAAGGAGTTCATGGGCTCCAACATCCTGAATGAAATATCGGCGGAATCCGTATGGCAGCGCGATGTCAGGATGATCCGTGAGAGCGAGGCCTACTATTACGCAGTTGATGACAACGAGCCCGAGGCCGCATGAGCACCTTCGAACTTGTCATAGACGAGACCGGCTCGTCCACTCCTGCAAAGGAGAAGTCGGTGTTCAACAGCATAAGAAAAGAATTCGGCACCCTTGATCTTCTCAGCGCATTCCTTGCAGACAGATACGGCGGCGCGGTACCAGAAGGCGGCCGCAGGGTCTATGTGGACAAAAAAGACGGCAGTTCCGAGGAGATAGGCTTCACGCATTCCTACTGGAACTCCGACATCTCCCATCTGCCGGTGAACAAGTGGCACCAGACCGACTGGATATCGGTGTCCGAAATTACAAGAAAGCCGGTAACAGGCTGGAGGTGAACCATGATATGTCCGAAGTGCAGACAGCCCATGACGGAAGTAATGCTCAAGACTGTCGGCCATGACACGTTCAGTGTCAACAAAGATGGCACGATACCGGATGAGAGACCCGTGATAATCGACTCATGCAAGACGGCATGGCTGCTGTGTTCGAAATGCGAGGAGGACATCATAGGCGCTTTCATGAAGAAGGAACCAGATGTCCTTGAGAGGCTGATCGGTCTCGCCAACTGCTGAAGGCGGTGGCAATTAACAATTAAACAACTAACAACGAAAGGGAAATTACAATGATCAGAATTCTGAAATCGAAACTGCAGGACGCCCTCAAGGGTCTTGCGAAAGTCGTAGGTGCCAAGGCATCTATCCCCGTGCTCGGTCATGTGAGACTGAAGGCCGCGAACGGGAATGTCTCCGTCACAGGCACTAACCTGGAGGAGTGGCTCACCTGCGAAATGGATGCCGAAACAGAAAACGATGCAGACTGGCTCCTGGAGTTTGCGAAGCTGAAGGACTTCCTGAAGGGCGACGGCAAAGTATTTGTCGGGATCGAAGTCGCAGGAGACAGGACCGTGAAGATAGCCTTCGATGCCGGAGGCCATCTGGTCGAGCGCATATTCGAAACCATGCCGCTGGACGACTGGCCCCTGATCCCGGAACAGCCG
>CAIQLG010000052.1 GCA_903872565.1 uncultured Lentisphaerota bacterium
AAATTATTCCGCTTCCTGACGGCGCGGAGATGATAAGCGAGGTGTCGAAACGGCAACGTTATGCACTAAACCTTCTTGGAATTCCTGCAGAAATTTTTCTTTCCAAAAAACCTAGCGGCAAAAAAAAATCAATTTAGGTTATAAGCCTGTTGCAGGCGCTGGTAAATTTGATGAATATGTTTTACTGGACATTCTCACCTCTCCACCGTCATATCCTAAAATTGAGCTAATGCCGATTTCTATTCCGTCGCTTGATATCGGAGCCGACCACCAAGTGAATGTGGCAATGCCATCGGTCGAGGGGCTTCTGGCAGATAAGCTTGCAGCATTCGCTCCTACGACGATAGGAATTTTGTATTCTAAAGGAGAAGTTTTGCAGATAGCCAAACAGCTCTTTGACGTAGGAGAACTGTTTGAAATGGAACATGAGTTGAAAAACATCAGAACTGCATATAAGGCAATATTTGCAGAAGAGAACCGGTATCGGGGAGGTCGTCATACCTTTGAATCCTGCTTGAAAGACACAATAGAAGCTGGGATGAAGCTCTCCCGTATGGAATTAAAAGGTGCTCCTCCAGAAGATGAGGAAGCCAAGGCGTTGAGGAAGGGCATAAACAACCTGTCAGGCAACCTGGTGTAGTGTCGGTTTCGTATATCACTTGAGGCACGTGTTGCCGCATCAAAAGCTGCCTGCCTTGCAAGCCTTCTTATGGATGAGGGTGCAAGCCATAAAGTTGACAAGCTCAGATATCTAAAAGGTGTCCATGAACAAAGACTGAATAATCTTAATCTGCCAGCTCCCTTTGAAGCATTAAACCGCCTTAAGACGATTAATCAGGAGGCTTTTTATTACTGGTGCCTTGCATTGAAGCAACTGTCATGGAGGAACCTTGATTAAATGAGCAAGTCAAAAGAAATGCCGAACGCTTCCCCGGCGAGTTTTGTTTTCAACTCAACGAAGAAGATATCGATAGCTTGAGGTCGCAAATTGCGACCTCAAGAGGGGATAATGCTTTAAAGTCGCAAATTGCGACCTTAGAAAACAGAAGTGGACATCATTGAAAATATCTTCCGTATGCCTTTACGGAACAGGGAGTTGCAATGCTTTCAGCAGTGTTAAAGAGCGAAGCCGCTGTCAGAACAAGCATTCAAATGACCTGAAACCACAAATTTGACTTGCAAGCGCAATATTGACTTGCAACCGCAAAACATATGTGCTATTGTAAAAACTATGAAATTCAAAAAAACAGATCAGAACAAGCCTGGAGACTCGTATAGGCCGGATTGGGAAGCTAAAGGAATTTGGCTTGAGGTCAAAACGCATCCCCAGGCTATTCGCACAATAAGGGATGGCCTTTTGCAATTGGCTTATGCAATCAGTGAAAGACCGGATCTGAAAGCGTATTTATTCCTGATAGAACCAAGCATAAGTGAAATGCGGCTTAGGGAAGAATGGGATAAAGCGGAAAAAACCTTTCGGCCTGAAATCATAAAGAAGCTAATTATCTTCACTTGCAAAGAAGGTCGCTTCATTGGAATCCCCACAAATCCTTCACCAGAACTATGCGAAGACCTTGAGCTTATACGTCAGGATGAATTTTCCCATGTCGGAATTCGTCTGCCAACCCCCGTCTATAATTCCGAAATTCTCAAGATCCTTATCTACAGGTGGCTTATGAAGCAGGGGCCAATGACTTTAAACTGGATCGGAGAAGCGGCGGGATGTGCTTATCGGACAGTGGCGGGCACCTTGGAAAGTCTGGGAAATGCAATTCTCAGACATTCTGACCGGAGTGTTGAACTGCGTTTTTTTCCTAAAGATGCATGGATTCAGCTTCTCGCGACATCTGCCAAATCACGCATGACAATGAAATATGCGGACAGTTCAGGCCAGCCACGTTCTCCTGATTCGCTGATTAGGAGATTGAAAAAACTTCAGCGGTCCGATATTGCGGTCGGAGGAGTTCTCGGAGCAAGACATTATTATCCTGGGATTGACATGATTGGAACGCCGCGGCTTGACCTTGCTGTCCATTGTCCGGATAAATATGCGGATATAAGTTTTGTCGAACAACTTGATCCCGCATTGAAAAAAGAAGACAATCCTGAAGT
>CAIQLG010000053.1 GCA_903872565.1 uncultured Lentisphaerota bacterium
CCGTGTCCGACGATCCTTTCCATTTCGACGCTGTTACGATTCGTGAATTCCGCTTCTTGACCGACACGCCAGGAGCAACTCCCAGTGCCGAACTTCCGGTCAGCCAACCTGTACCGCTCTCCATTGAGTTGATCGCCAAAGACGACAACCTCTGGTTCGTTGCCTATTTCCGCTGGCATACTGACAGGAACCGACTTTTCTTTGGCTCTCTGGATTGGTCTTCGGATCCGGCTGTCATCCGCGAAATCAACAATGAAACACAACTAAGTTCCGTGCTGGAGCAAGCCGGTTTGAGATGAACCACAAAGAGTGGTCGAGCAAGTCGGGTGCAGGCGACGCTTTGCAACGCGCCGGAGGGGAAGCGATGGGTGGTCTATCTGGATTTGAAACAGTTCTTCGACGAGGTTAACCACGACGTTCTCATGTCCCGTCTTGGCCGTAAAGTGAAGGACAAAAGACTGAAGAGACTGATAAACGGCCACCTTAAATCCGGGGTCATGCTTTTCTCCGAAGGCCTGCAGGCGACGGAGAAAAGAACTCCGCAGGGCGGGCCGCTGTCGCCTCTCCTGTCCAACATCCTGCTTGACGATCTGGACAAGGAACTCGAACGCCGAGGACACAGTTTCTGCCGATATGCCGATGACTGCAACATCTACGTTCAAACCCGGATCGCGGGGGAGCGGGTGATGCGGAGCGTCACGGAATATCTCGAAGGAACACTTAAACTCAAGGTGAACCACGAGAAAAGTGCGATGGCACGGCCTTGGAAACGGAAGTTCCTGGGGGTCTCATTTCTACTGGTGTGCGGGGTTATTATGGAGACTTTACCGTCCGTGACGGTGAAGCGTTTCCGCTCCGGCCTGAAGAAGCTGTTTCATGAAGGTCGAGGCCGTAATGTGGCACGGTTCATCAAGGAGCGACTTAATCCGATGTTGAGAGGGTGGTTTCAGTACTTCTGCGCTGGAATCAGCTGGAAGCTGGTTAAAACCCTTGACATGTGGATACGCCGCCGCCTGAGATGCATGATATGGCGGCAGTGGAAACGTCCCTACACACGGATGAAGAGGCTGATAAGTCTCGGCATCTCCCAAGATAGGGCGGCAGTCGCGCTTAACCGGAAGGGGCCGTGGTGGAACTCGGGATTGCCCGTGCTCGCACAGGCTGTCAGCCCTTCGTTCTTCCAGAGTCTTGAACTTTTCAACTTTGAGGACAATCTTAGGATATTGCGAAAAACATCAAATTAGGAACCGCCGTGATACGGAACCGTATGTCCGGTGGTGTGAGAGCTAGGGGATGGAGACATCCCCGGCTACTCGATTCGATACCAATATGACATTTAATAAAAAGAAAACATGGACAGTCATACTTTTGGTCACTATCTCGATTTTACTTTTTTCTTTTACATTTTCTGAAAAGAATTCATGGAATAAGTGCAGTAAATGCAATGCTTTGCAGTATGAATCAGACTACTCGTGGCTTGGTATTACAATTGGCAAACGAATCGTAAATTGGGCAGATATGGATGAGGGAGCTTGTCAACACCAATATGGGCTGTTTTCATCATCCACTTCTCGTGGTCCCTGTATTCTTTTTGTAAAACTGTGTAGTCCTCGGAGCATGAGCATATATATGCAGGACAATACAAAGAAGGATTCGAACTAATATGTGCTGGTGACAGCGTTCCGCTGCCCAGATATTCGAGCGATCCACAAAGATCGACTAGAAATAATTTCCTGTTTGATTTATCTCACTCTAAAATATAGATTAAATTAATGAAATGACAAAATGGAAATCGGAGGATTTCAATGACAGTACTACAGGAAATAGAAAACAAAGCACTTGGTCTCTCTCTGCTGGAAAGAGGGCAGTTGATTCACGACTTGATTGTCAATATTGATGGGAAAACCGAAACCTCTGGTGATTTCGAGAAAGAGATTCAGAAAAGAATCAAAAAGATCAAGTCTGGAAAGGCGATCAGGATATCCGCCGTAGAAGTATTTTCCAAGGTAGAGGCAAGATGCAGATGACACGAGTTCTTTTTCTGGAAGAGGCAGACATTGAACTCTCAAATACCATCGACTACTATGAAAAGATTTATCCTGGTCTGGGGCTTGATTTCGAGAATGAAGTAAAGTTTTAATTTTTAAAATTGCAGAGAATCCTGACTTATCTGCATTGAGAGATGATGGAACAAGGCGCTGTTCTACAAAAAGATTTCCGTACCAAATAGTTTATTTCCTATACGAAGATGTCATATGGGTTGTGGCTGTCGCTCATCATAAGAGATTTCCCGAGTATTGGAAGGAAAGATTGGAATCCGAACAAATTGATTCTGCCAACTCCTAAACTCGCGGCAGACCAACAACGTTATCTTAAAAAACAATGAATCCCCATTGACATAAATCAAGTATGTGTTATACTGTATTACGGAATCATACAACAGGAGGAATGAAACATGAGTATTGCACTTTCAGTAAGATTGCCAGAAAGTCTGGCAAAAGAACTTAACAATGTCGCGTCAATGACGGAAAGGCCAAAATCTTTTCTCGTGCAGAAGGCTCTCGAAAGTTATTTGCATGACCAAGCGGATCTGCAAATAGGTCTTGACAGATTAAGAGATACTTCTGATCCTGTAATATCAATTGAAGAAATGAGAAAAGAAATTGGCCTATAAAATCACATTCAAGAAGTCCGTTTCGAAAGACTTGGAAAAAATAGATTCCTGCGAAGCAGGCCGAATCCTGAGGAAATTAAGTTCAGACCTTTCTGTAAACGCCGCTCAATTCCCGGAATTGCAAGGGCAATTTGCCGGACTGAGAAAATACAGGGTCGGGAATTATCGTGTTATTTTTGCACTGATTGGTGATTCTGTCTTGATTGTCCGAATTCAACATAGGAAAGATGTATATAGAAATTGAGAGAACTCGGCGGCTCCTGCTGATGGAAACCACAGCAGAGCCTGACCGGTTGGCAAAAGAAAAATAGATAATCAGATGCTAGATCACAGTATTTTATCGGGGTCGCTATCGGAACCGGGATCGGGTCGAATGGGTTCTTCATTACGGCTATGGATAGGGAAAGGAAAATACGGCGGGCAAAAACGATACCTATTCCGACCCCGACCCCGACTCTGAAGAGAAAAAAGATTGGAAATCATAGGAACTCAAGGCATAGTTTCATGGGGCATAAGTCTTTTTGCGGTCTTTCTTATTTGTGCTACAGTATGCGGTATAATTTCAACGATAAAGAAATAAATTCCAAAAAGGGGACTAAAATGCCGACAATTTCAATGTTTTATGGCATATTGATCCAGATGTATTTTTACGATGACAAGAAGCATAATTGCCCTCACATACACGCGGAATATGCGGAACATCATGCGTCGATATCCATTGCTGACGGAACAACTTTGGCAGGGAGTCTACCACCCGCGAAAATGAAACTGGTTCAAGCATGGATTGAAATTCATAGAGAAGACCTTGAGGCTGACTGGAAATTGGCCGTTGCAGGTGATGCCGTTTTCAAGATTGATCCTCTCAAATAACTGGAGACTTACATATGGACACTATTATCAAAGCAAATCCGATTGACGACTACAAGATTGAGATTCTCACCAGCAGTGGTATTGAAGGAGTTTTTGATGTGAAGCCATATTTAAATGGATCCGCCTTCAAGGAACTCAAAAGTACCTCTTATTTCCGCCGCGTGCGCCCTGCCCATCGTGGCATCATGTGGCCTAATGAGCAAGACTTCAGTTCTGACACAATAATATGGGCTATTAGAAAATCTCAATAATGAAAATTTTACCGGCCGCGAGGAAGGCGGCGGAACGCTACGCCGAGAAGTGCCGCCGAAAACCTCTTTAGAAGGGAAGATATACAAGAACCATTACGAGAGGCAGGTCTAGGAAATCTATTGAAATGAAAACAATCAAATTTAGGAATGATATGAATCTTATTTTGACATTGGATGCAGGAACTACTTCCTTGAAGGGGGCATTGTTCGACCTTTCGGGCAACATGCTATGTTCACACATACATGAGTACCATCTGGAAAGACCGGCTCCAGACATAGTTGAGGCAGAGCCTGAAATTTACTGGTCCGCCGCAAAGGCAGTGATTGCGGAGATCCTGGTGCAAGCGGCAGTTCCTCCGGAAAGTATTTCTGCGCTTGGTGTGACTAGCCAGGGGGAAACATTGATTGTACTCGACAAATATGGCAAGCCTCTCCGCAAGGCGATTGTGTGGCTGGACAACCGGGCAAAAGCAGAAGCAGAAGTAATAAAAGAAGAGTTCGGACGCGAATTGGTTTACCATGTAACAGGCCAGCAGGATATCGCACCATGCTGGCCGGCGGCCAAAATCCTCTGGTTGCGTGACCATGAGCCGGAGATCTTCAAATCGGCCGCAAAATTTCTGATGCTGGAAGATTATCTGGTTTATCGTCTGACTGGAAATTTCGCCACAGACCATACATTGAATCCTTCGACACTTTATTATGATTTGGTCAATTGTTGCTGGTGGCACAGAATGCTGGATTTCATCGGTGTCACGGAAAAACAGCTTCCAGTTCTGCTGAATTCCGGTGAGGCGGCCGGCAGTATATCCGTGGAAATAGGACTGTCACGGAATACCGTGGTAACCATGGCACCGATTGATCAGATTGCCGCTGCGGTAGGAGCTGGCAACATCGAACCGGGCATGATTACTGAAACTACAGGTTGTGCATTGGCGATCTGCGCTACTGTTGAAAACCCCACATATGATCCGCAAATGAACATCGGGCTCTACCGTCATGCTATCCCGGGGATGTTTGTGCTGATGCCGTGGATTCCGACAGCAGGGATGATCCTGCGCTGGTTCCGTGACGAATTCGGCAACGGCATGGATTATGACACTCTGATCGAATCAGCCGCGAAAGTTTCTCCAGGCAGCGGCGGACTTGTCCTTCTGCCACATTTCTGCGGAATGAATTCCCCTGAAGTAAATCCGGAGGCAAAAGGGGTATTCTACGGGATAACTCCTGCGCATGATAAGAGCCATTTTGTCCGTGCAATTTTGGAATCCGTGGCATTTTCACTCCGTGACAATCTTGAGCTGCTGGAGAAACTTGGGATAAAGTCCGGAGATGTGACTTCCCTGGGAGGAGCGGCCCGCAGCAAACCCTGGCTCCAGATCAAGGCGGATGTCCTGCAGAGACGGATCAATATTATGCGCTGCGAGGAAGCGACCAGCCTGGGGACGGCCGTGCTTGCCGCCGCAGGAATCAGGGCTTTTGCGAACATCGCAGATGCGGTAAAGGCGATGGTCCATCCGGCAATATCAGTTCTCCCCAGATATGAAAACAAAGACAGGTATGATGAAGCCTTCAGGCAATATGGGATTCTTAACAGGAAAATTTTCGGCCCCGACAGTATTAATTCCCGCTAGATTTCCTCGAAACCATTAATGGAGATGAAGTGGCGCAGTTCTTCCGCGCAAAACAGCAACGCAAAACAGGGTCACACCTCGCAAAACAGGGTCATACCGTTTTTCTTTTTTCAATAGAATTGCGTATATTCTCCAGTTCACGTTTTAACGCCTTGTCTTCAAGCACTTTTGTCGAGAGCTTGTCTTTTAACGTATTAAGGCCGCTGATTTTAAGGTTGAACCTGGTTGCGATTTCAG
>CAIQLG010000054.1 GCA_903872565.1 uncultured Lentisphaerota bacterium
CGCGATTCTCGCAGTTTCGCCGGTCGTTTCGGATGTGTCTGACCTGTCTGACCTGTCTGACCTGTCTGACCTGTCTGACCTGTCTGACCTGTCTGACCTGTCTGACCTGTCTGACCTGTCTGACTTGTCTGACCTGTCTGACTTGTCTGACTTGTCTGACGGTACTTCTTCAAAAATCACCAGATACAGAGGAGCCTCTGGCGTTGTGGAAATGCCTACTTTCACTGGACGGACGGTCAGGTTGACCGTTGTGAAGTGGGCGTTGGTTTTGACTTGCAGGCCGGGACAGCGCTCGATTTCATTGCTTGAAACGGCTTTGTGCAGGGTCGCGGCCAGTTCGAACCGCAAGCCTTCGCGTGCCATCTTCAGAATGTTCAACTCGGCCTCTCCAGGCGCAGGTTCCAGATACATCCCTGTGCGGCCGTGGAGATAGAGGATTGTGCCGCGTCCGTTGACTAGCGCGGCGGCGGGAGCAACCTGCTGCAGGAGAGCCTGTTCGGTCAGATCTCGGATCGGCAGTTTAACAGGGAATACCGTCTTCTCGGCAGCCCGTGGAAGAGCCATCTTTATTGTCGTCAATGGTGGAAGAAACCTGTCCTTGGTGACTTGCTGTGTGCTGTAAGTAGCACCCTTGCGCAAGTAAATCTTCGATTTACGGTCCAGTGGTTCAAACAAATCTACAAACTCGCACGGTGTTTCGGAAGTGCCCAGAAAGAGGATGCCATCAGTGTTCAATGCGTAGTGGAAGAGAGGTATGAGCTTCCTCTGCAATTCAGCGCCCATATAGATGAGGAGGTTGCGGCAACTGATGAGGTCGAGCTTTGAGAACGGCGGATCTTTTATGACATCCTGCTCGGAAAAGACCAGCATGTCGCGGATTCCCTTGTTGATGCGGTACAGGCTTGGAGATCCGTGCGCTCCGGCCGACTCTGCCGTGAAAAAACGCGCCAGCCGTTCCGGCGAAACATCGTTGGAGATACCAGCAGGATAGATACCGGCACGGGCTGTGGCAATCGCCTGGCCGTCAATGTCGGTGGCGAAGACCTGCACCTTGAAATTTTGTTTCATCTCCTCCTGGCGTTCGGCAAGCAGGATGGCGAGGGAATATGCCTCCTCGCCAGTGGAACATCCCGGCGACCAGACGCGGATAATGCTGCTCGCGGGTTTGCCGACAAAGAGCTTTGGTATGACCTCTTCTTCAAGCACCTTGAAGGCTGTCGGATCACGGAAGAAATTGGTGACACCGATCAACATGTCGCGGAAAAGCGCATCCACCTCCGTAGGCGTCTGCTGCAAAAACTTGACATATCCGTCGAACGTCTCGATCTGGTGGATGGCCATGCGCCTCTCGATGCGCCGGTGGATGGTGCTCGGCTTGTACTGGGAAAAATCGTGTCCGCTCCTATTGCGCAGAAGGATGAATATCTTCTTCAGCGCATTCTCGGACTTGGGCGGCGATGCGGTGCCTGAAAGACGGTCGAAAGCGTGAGTGGCATAGGTGATGAGCTCGGCGGGCATCTCGGACGGCGGCATCTCGTAGTCAACAAGGCCGGTAGCTATGGCGCTGCGCGGCATGCCGTCATATTCTGTGGATGCGGGATTCTGCGCCATTGCCATGCCACCTTCGGCCTTGATGGCACGCACACCCAGGGCACCGTCGCTGCCGGTACCGGAAAGGACAATGCAGATGGCCCGCTCATGCTGATCCTGCGCCAGGGAGCGGAAGAAGAAGTCAATCGGCAAACGTTGACCGCGAGGTAAGGTGGGTTCCAACAGATGAAGTGCGCCGTTCATGAAAGCCATGTCGCAGTTGGGTGGAATGATGTATGCGCAGTTGGGTTGCACCACCATTCCGTCCTCGACCTCGAAGACCTGCATGCGGGTGTAGCGCCTTATAAGGTCGGTGAGGATGCTCTTGTGGTCCGGCGCCAGGTGCTGAACCAGCACAAAGGCCATCCCGGGATCAGTGGCTGCGGGCATGCCAGAAAAGAAGGCCTCGAATGCCGCCAGGCCGCCTGCAGACGCTCCGATGCCCACGATGGGAAAAGCAACATCGAGTTTTTCCGCCGTCTCTGGAAGTTCTGTGGTCTTTGAATCGGGAGCCGCTTCTGATTCTTTAGTCTTAGCGTTGGCTTTGCCTTTGGTTTTGGCTTTTTTTCTGGAAGTCATAATTTTGATCCTTTGCCTGTTTGATATGCAAATTATGGGAGTTGTGGGAGTTATGGAAATTATGGGACTTATACTTCCTCTTGCCTTCTCTCTCCCATCCCCCCCTAGCGTTCCCTCAACATTGAATATTCGGTTTTCCTCTTGCCCCCCCTCCATCGCAGTCCCTCCCGCATAGGCATACCTAATGAACTTAACCGGCTATGCCGGGACTTATGTAGCCGCCTCCATGTTGGAGGCGACTGCACGGCCAACATGGCCGTGGCTACAAGTTTCAAGCCATACGGCATTCCTTAGGAAAATACAATTTCCTATACGATGAATTTAACCGGCTACGCCGGAACTTTGGTAGGGCGGTCTCGCCGAGACCGCCGCGGATGCCTCGTCGAGGCGTCCCTACCATAAATACAACTTCCTATACGATGCAGGGTTAGCCTCCCCGAATAAATATTCAAGGAAGATATCCGGACAGCATTTGTTCCATTATTGCCGAAATAACCCATTTCAATCAAGAAAAATCGGAGTGAGATGCCTTTCGTAGATGTTCTCCGAGACATTCTTCTCGACTGAAAGCCGCGACCTGTCCAGGACAGAATAGAATCGGTCTCCCATCTGCGCTGCAATCTTGTAACCCACGTGTATCAGCTGTCTGAAATCAGGATTGAAATCGGGACAGGACTTATCGTGACGAAGTGTTTTTGCGAACTTCGCAGAGTTCCATTCTTTAACCTCGTCCGGAGTCGGAAGTTTTTTCTTTGTAATGTCAATCACTGAGGCATATGGGGCGCAAAGCTCGTCAAACTTCTCATAGGCATGAGCATATATGTCCTTCGCGATGGCGAGACCTTCACCTTCCGATTCCGCCAGACCAATCACCTCCTCAAGCCAGGTGGTTCCGGCCGTCTTCAGGTGAAGACCCGCGTCATGCCTCTTTATCGCCCTGTTGATTATCTTGTAGATGGAAAATTTGTCGCTGCCGGAATGCACACTCAACTTCAGGTTCGATGGAAGCCCGAACTCCTTCACCGCGAAAGCGACCACGGCAATGTCCTGGTTGAATTCCTTCTCAAATTTTTTCAGGTCTCCCACGTAGTCAACTCCCTTGTTGAATCTGCCGGAGAACTTTGGAGCAATCGTCTGTGCAGGAATCTTCTCCGCCGCGATCGCCGCGAGAATAAAAAGCAAATCAAGAGGTGTCTGTGGCGTATCAGTCTCATCCATGGAAACTTCCGTTATAAAATTTTCCTCCCCTTTCCCGGATTTTATCACGGCGTATATTTCTGCCGCCTCTTTAACAGCACGAAGGTATTTCCCCGCTATACTCGCGATTTTTTCCCGGCTGACTTCAAACTTTTCGCCAATTCCGGGAATTTCAAGGCTTCCCGAGAGAAAGGAAAATCTGTCAACAAACTGCATGATTGAGAGTTTGTCTGCCTCTTTCCCTGTGAAATCCGCAACATCCAGGGTAAAGAAGTCGCTGGGCTCAATAAACGATTTGACATTCTTCAGGTTTATATGGTCGGCATCAACGAAATATTGCGACTTGAAACAGCCAGCCTCCACCGCCTCGTCTGCGGCTTTGCGCGTATCCAACGGAACAGTTCCGATTATTGAATGTTCTCGGAAAGACTTGTTCCATACGGGAGTTATGGACACGCCTTCCTTCTCCGCACGCATTATTGCCGCGAGCTGTGCCTTGCACTCCCTCCCGAAACGATCCCCAATGCCGATTGAGTACTTCCCAATTTTCATGTTTGCTCCTTTTATTGCCTGTTTGGTTTGGATGACTCATGCCTTTAAATATAGGTACAATAAGATTCATTTCAACCAATGAATTGCATTTTATAGTCCCTACAAAACGGATTTTGGAAAGCCACTTGTTCATTTACAAGAACTTAAGCGACTGCGTCGGGACTCTTTTGGAACGCCACCACTCCCGACACCCCTTGGGGCCGGGATCTACGACGTTGGTGGCACTTATCCAATATTGCCGGCAGGTTGCCGGCGTTCCTTAGGAAAATACAATTTCTATACGATGTACTTAATCCGCCACGGCGGAAACTTAATACCATGTTTTTCCCGCTAAACACGATAAACACGCGAAAAATAAATTTATCGTTATTAGCATTGCAAAAGTATCCTTCACAATATATATTATTCATAAAAATATAGGAGGAAGCTGTGAAAACAAATAATTCTTCATCCGAACATCAGCAAATGGGAAGGCACGGGGAAAGCTGCCCGTGGACAGGGGTGAGTGCAAACTCCACGCACGGCTTGGCCTATGAGGTAAAGCCGAGAACTTGCGCGGCAAAACGAGGCTTCACTTTGATCGAATTGCTCGTGGTGATTGCAATCATCTCCATCCTCATGGGAATGTTGCTGCCTGCACTCAAAAAAACAAGGGACATGGCAAAACAGATCAGCTGCCTCAACAACTTCAAGCAGCTCGGATCTGCATGCACCTTCTACGCAATGGATTATAACACCTGGCTGCCGTCGTCAGTCTGGCAGCCGGGAGATTATTCGACCCGCTGGTTCGAGTGGGGTAACGCTCTGCCTTGGCTAGGGTATCTTAAGGCAAACAGCGGGTACATCGGCACGGTGGAAATGCATGGCAAACGATGCGATTACGCATGTCCGGCAGTGCTGAGTACTAAAACCACCCCTACGCAGACTTTCCAAAGTCCTGTTGATACCACCCTTTCCATGAATCACATTATTTGCCAGGTACCGCAACTCAGAGGTCCAAGCTTTCCGAAGCCAGACCGACTATGCTACATTGCGGACGGTTACGGTTTTGTTCTTAATGAAATAGATTTGCTGCCATTTACTAACCGGCTCCGCTTCAGTCACCTCGGTGCGGCAAATGTTCTGTATATCGACATGCACGCCAATTTGAGGCATCCCAGATCGATGAGCCATACTCAAGTATATACGCCGTTCTGGTCGTCAGGAGTTGGCTCCCGATGGTTTAGGCAGCCGGAGGATTGACAAAAAAGCATCTCATATCTATGATTGCCTCACTATTAAAATATTTCCAACTTCAAGGCTTGATTTTGCTTCTATGGGATGGTATTGCATGTGCATGTATTCAGTGAACCATAGTATTATTCGTAGTCGCTATCACTGTGCCCCAGCTTAACGGTTACGGAAATTCGGGTTTAACCAAAAAATGCCAATGAGTTTTGGAAATATAGTAAAGGAGGTTCTGCATGATTCAGACACATTGTTGACATGTAAATTCCAGAGTTTTAAATTTGATGAAATATTTAAGCTAATACCATACAATAAAATCAATCAGAAGGAGAACAGCCTATGCAAGAATCTTTACGCATTGTTTCCATCGGAGCCCATCCGGCCGACATATTTGATCAGAGCGGCGGCACCATGGCGCACCATACAGCCCATGGCGACTATGTGGCTGGCATCTCGCTCACTCACGGGGCGCGCGTCCATGATGCCGTGATCAGCGACTCAATGTACCACCGCAAGGAAATTCCGGCCGCGGCCGAATTGAAGCAAATGATGAATGACCGCTCCGATGTCAAGGCACAGGAAATTCGCACCGCATGTAAAATCTTGGGCTTTGAGGATGTCTACTTCCTTGGCATGGATGATGGCATTCTGCTCGTGGACCGTGAGATCATCCGCCAGTTGGCCGGCCTCTTGCGCCAGTTGCGGCCGGACATCGTGCTGACACATTATCCATTCGAAGGCGACGGACAGGTGGGACAGCATGCCGTAGCCGGTCAAATTGTGCTGCATGCACTCCAATATGCGTCCAGCGTAGATCCCGGCGACAGTAATCCTCCGCATCGCGCGGCACAGGTCTTTTTCTTCGGCCAGGGCGCAGCCAACGTACGCTCAGGCCTTTGGGATGCCCGAGGCGGGTACACCAACGATGTCTTCGTGGATATAACGGATGTGATCGACAAGAAATTCGCGGCCATGGAATGCCTGGTCAGCCAGGGATATGCCGGTGCCTATAACCGTAAACGTACGGAACATGGTGACGGAGCATTCGGCGGCGGCACGACTTCCTACGGTGAAGGATTCATCCGGATGAACTCGGAAGTGCATCATTACTTGCCGCTCACTCCCTATGCCCGTAAGAAATCGAAGGAGTCCGACTACGAGATCATGCGGCATTATTCCTGGCGGATGCCCATGCCGGTGGCCGATTCGATGGACAACCGGCCTGACTCCTTGAAAGAATGAGCTGATTTCAAAATTCTGATTTGCAATCGAACCCCGTTGGAGTTCACAACTTTAGTGTGCTTTTTATAGCTTCAATGAGACACGCTGAAGCCGTGAACTCCAACATTGAAATCAGCTCAAGGAGGCAATTTTGAAATTGCCTCGAATAGTAATAAAAAGCCCGAGAAAGACAAGGAGAAAACTCAAATGTTGCGTTACAATGGAATGCCGGTACTGGCAAGCGAAGCCGCAGTAAGAAAAGATGCGGACGTGACGGTGGAGATCGGCCCGCCGCAGATCGTTGCCGCCAAGGATGAATTGCCGGACGAGGGAAATTGCCTGGGGCCAGGCCTGGCGCGCTTCGGCAAGACTATCTATCTGAATTGGTCGTTTGGGTGGGATGCGGAAGCCGATTTTCTGCCAGACAAACCCAACGGCCGTGTAAGCCATGACGGCGGTCTGACCTGGGAAAAGCAGACGCTGCTCATGCCGCCGGGTGGCAAGTACCAGACCGGCGAGCGCGAGATCACCTGCTGGTTCTATAATGCCTTTGAAATCCCGGGCAAGCCCGGAGTGTACAAGATCCCCACCTGGCATTCGTCCGACCTGGGCCAGACGTGGAGCGGGCACACCTGGACGACCATCGAATACCCCGGGACCAAAGGGCTGGAC
>CAIQLG010000055.1 GCA_903872565.1 uncultured Lentisphaerota bacterium
TACCAAGGAACGAATGAGGAGCATATCCAAGGATATGTAACGATTGAGTGACGCAGGAAAAAGGCGGAAGAGCGCCAGCCCTCCGGGGCGGGGCGGCAGGCCATCGGATACTGCATCGTTCCTCGTTCATCCCGACTCCTCCCTTATGGAGGTCGGGACTCATTCGTTTCTCCTTGTCTGCGATGGCCTGGCACTCCCGCCAAATTGTAGCACTTATTATTTAACAGTCCCTTAGAACCGTTCTCTCCGATATTTTTTTTTGCGGGGAACAGTCGACGGGAAACGGTGAACGGAAAATTGGTTATTTCTTCTGAATTTTTTTCAGCAATTTGTCCTTTTTATCCTGGGAAAGCGAGGATTTTTCGATCCACTTTTTGGCTTTATCAGGTTCTTTTACCGCCCAGTCAACTACTAGATCGTTCAATAATTGATCTTGGGATTTTCCTTCTGGCAATTTCATCACCCATTCAGATGCTGCGACAGGATCTTTAGCCGCCCAGCAGTAAGCCACAATACCCAATACTTGCCTCTTATGTTCCCCCGTCATGCGAAGAGTCCATTCGATTGCTCCATCTTTATCATAGTCAAGCCATTCTCTCATTATTGTACTCATTATTATATGAAGCTCAGCAGGGTGATCTCCTTTCGGTGAGCGAGCCAATGCCTCTTCCATCTCGGCTTGGAAATTCCTCGCCTTGGGTGGCACTTTTACTTTTGCAGATTGGGTTTTACCCTTTGTCTCCAGTTTAGAGGGCATGGGTTGATCGTGAACCTCTTGTTTTGCAGGTGAGGCAACGATGTCGGGCTTCCCACTTGCACCCGGAGGCTGCCTCTTTTGAATTTCTGTTACAAGCACGACACCTGTTGTTCCGATCAGCAGTGCGACCAGAATTCCGATACCCGCCATCTTGATTTTTGCGATAGCCATTGTCTTCAAAGCTCCTTCCATTAATAATATTATGTTTGCAGAGGCGGTTCCGGCGGCGGCACCCGCCGCGGCCAATTTCGGAACAGCCAACAGGGAAGGAATGAGAGTTTCGGGAATGGCGGCATGAGCTTCGGCCTCGAGGACTCCAATCAGAGCCGGGATGCCCAGGACACAGCCGCGCTTGACAAGCCACTTGCGCAGATTGGCGATACAATCGCTAAAACAAGTTCGGCAAAAGCGTCCGAATCTTCACTTTCCACATAGATTTTGAGCAGTGCCGCATCTGTTTTCGTCTTCATTGATTTGTTCTTTCTTTCATTCCTTCTACAAATATTATTGCAGTCAAACGGCTTTCATCGTATGGCGTTTTAAAAAAACACGAAAAATATTTCCACACAGTGACATAAAAGTGAGCTTAATCCGCCGCAGCGGAGACTAAATAGCATATTTTTCCCGCGAAACACGCGAAAATACAATTTTCCATACTCCCAAGTTGCAATGGGATACATTTTAAGTAGCTGTCAAGCTGGAGCATTTGAGGCTAAAAAGTAGGCTCAGATTCTCCAAAACGGCCGCATCAAAACAGACGGTTCCGCTACGCGTGATAAACTCGGAGCTTGCTCCGCCTTAAGAAATTGGCTCTCAATTCCATCAGTAATATGTATATGTCGTCTTGGTAATTTCTTCCAAGATTTCCTCTTCGTCATATTTTTTCTTTTCAATCGCATTGCGATTGGCATCATACTTAAAGATAAACTTCCATTCTAACGTCCCATCTGCGTTGTAGCCTGTCTGCTGAATCATATTTCCCTCGTCATCATATTTGGAAGTAAATTTACTGATCAGCATCCCATCTGCCTTACACCTTGTCCTTTCAATCTCCTTGCCCTTCTCGTCATACTTGGAAATATTATTTGTCAAGAAGTCCCCATTTGCATTTATCTCTCTGAGTTCAATCTCCTCGCCTTTTTCATTATACGTGGGAACGATCTTAGCGCTTAAGGTCCCATTTGCTTCGCAGAATGTTTTCTCAAGCATCTTTCCCTTGCCGTCATACTTATGAATCTCTTTGCCTCTTAAAGTCCCATCTCCATTATAAAAAGCTATTTCAATCAATCTTCCATCGCCGTCATATTTAAAAAAAGATTTTGTGCTTGGCTTCCCATCTGCTGTCTCACGTATTATTTCAATCATCTTTCCATTTTCATCATACTTATAAACTCCTTTGCGAATTAAATTCTTAGTATCCTCGCCATAAGTGTTTTCAACCTTCTCCTTGATTCTAGGCTTTGCCACTTCTTTTTGCGCGTTGACGGAATCTTTGCCCACTTGCTGAACAGGAACCGGATTATCCTTGCTTAATTGCGCCTTTGCCACCATTACGCCACCGGCACCAAGCAATCCCGCCACCATCAGCCCGCCCACTACCATTTTCATCTTTGCCATAAACATCACCTTCATTGTTCCTTCCATTAAAGTTATTATGCTTCCCGCTCCGGAACCGGCGGCGGCACCCGCCGCAGCCAATTTCGGAACAGCCACCAGGGAAGGAATGAGAGTTTCGGGAATGGCCGCATGAGCCTCGGCCTCCAGCACTCCGATCAGAGCGGGAACGCCCAGAGCGCAGCCGCGCTTGACAAGCTGCGCACGCAGTTTTGCAATGCCATTGCTTGCCCGGCGGCTCAGCGTGTTCGGAGCGCAACCGGACCTTGCCGATGCCTCCCTCTCGCTCAACCCCTGCAGATAGCGGAGAATCACCGCCTCCATCTGTAGCGCCGGGAGCGCCCTAAGCTCCTCGTCCAGCACATGCAGTGCAGCTCTGCGATCCTGCTCACAGATTTCCGCAGATCTTTCGAGCTCGATCATTTCCGCTCCAATGGCATCCCTTGCTGATCGCGTGATCCTTGTGCGTAAAAAATACAAGGATGTCTGGCGCGCCACAGTATGGAGCCATCTTGCCAATGTCCCATCAACACGGATTCCGGATGCCTTTTTGACTAGTGCCATAAACACCGCCTGACTGGCATCCTGCGCCTCGTGCTGATTGGAGAGAACTCTGAAACAGACGCGGAAGACCATTGTGCTATGCCGGGAAACAAGTTCGGCAAAAGCGTCCGAATTTCCACTTTCCACATAGATTTTGAGCAGTTCCGCATCTGTTTTCGTCTTCATTGCTTTGTTCTTTTTTTCATTCCTTCTATAAGTATTATTGCAGTCAGGACGATTTCATGACATCGATTTTCCAATTTATATTGAAAAAAACCGCAAATCAATGTGGAAACGTTGAATTTGGTGAATGATTGTAATGCGCCAGGGCGGACAGACATAAGCCTGACGCATTGCGAATGATTTTTGACATTTCAGGTAATTACAAAATTGTTCTTGGAATCTATTTTGCTGCGGGAAGATTGAAAAATACTTATCCCGTATTCAATTGAATCAAGCAGTATTTGAATAATAGAATGTCAGACAAGAATGTCCGACCTACATTAAATCAACCAGTCATTATAAAATGAAACTTGCTAAAAACACAGGCGAAGAAAATAAAAGCGTAAAAATTTCCACAAAGCGCAGGATCGCATTATTCCTTGGAGTGGCAATTTATTATTTTTTATTCTGCATTCTTATCCTATGGGCGGCCGGAGCGCTTTATTACGACGTGAACTGGAATTCAAAAATGCAGGCACTTCCTGCGATTTTGTGGATTCTGTTCGCAATTGCAGCAACAGTTCTAACCCGGCCACACCGACTCGGGATTTTCACCGTGCTCTCATTTGTCACTCTTATAATGATCTGGCACATTTCGATATTGCCCCAGCAATACCGGGACTGGCAGGAAGTCCATTTAAAAACACCATATGCCGAAATCAATGGAGACATTGTCACAGTCCATGACATTAGAGATTTCCAGTTCAGGGGTCCGAGCGATTTCACCCCCGCATACGAGACACATTCGTACAATCTCAATAATCTCCGGGATGTTGATCTTTTCCTCAACTTCTGGGGTTCGGACAAGATGGCGCACCCAATAGTGAGCTTCGATTTCGGGCAGGACGGGCATTTGTGCTTCTCCATAGAGACAAGACGTGAAAAAAACGAAGGATTCTCGGCAGTCGGCGGCCTATTCAAGATGTTCGAGATCATCTATATCGCCTGCACGGAACGCGACTGCGTGATGCTCCGTGCAGTCAGTCCCGGCGAAGATGTATATCTCTACAAAACTAAAATCGGCAAAGAAGACACGAAAATGATTTTTCTACAATACATCAAAAGGATCGACGAACTTTGCAAGAAGCCGGAATTCTATAATGCCATCACGGCAAACTGCACCACAAGCATCCGCAGGCAGAACTCTCCGGAACGGAGGCGTCCCTGGGATTGGAGAATGCTGATAAATGGTGAATTCGACAGGATGCTCTATGACAATGACATGCTCGATACGTCAATTCCGTTCGAGGAACTGAAAAAACGTTCGCACATCAACCGGAAGGCGTTGGATGCGGGATATTCTTCAGATTTCTCGGAACGCATCAGGGAGGACTGATAAATATTAAATACACAATTTACAGTCCAATATCATTATGAAACTTAAAGAAAAATTATTCATGGGGATAGACATCGGTACATCCGGTGTGAGAGCGGCGGTTTTCGACATTGAAGGAAAACAGTTGAGTCTCGCATACAGGGAATCCCCGATGCTCTGTCACGAAACAGGAATGGGGGAACTCGATCCCGAGCTTGTGTACAGATCTTTCCTTGATGTCATGAAAGAATGTGCCCAGGCTCCTGGGGTGGACAGTCGCAATTTAGCCGCGGCCGCACTCAGCACACAGCTTTTCAGCATTCTCGCGGTTGACAGGAAAGGTGTTCCAATCACGAACATTTTAACATGGGCTGACATCAGATCTCTCGGGCATGCGGAATTGGTCAAGAATAATTTTGACTACAGAAAAATCTACGATTCAACAGGTTGCAGAGGTCAGCATCCGATGTATCCGCTCAGCAAAATTCTCTGGATTAAGGAAACAATGCCGGACATCTTCAAAAAGGCCTTCAAGTTCGTGTCGGTCAAGGAATACATACTCAACAGGTTGTTCGGGAAATTTGTCATTGACATAACCGACGCCTCCACCACGGCGATGTTTAACATCCACAACTTCAGTTGGGACGAATACGTTCTCGAGAAAGTCATAGGAATTGACAAGTCGCGACTGGGACAGCCTGTCGAATGCAATTTCATTCTGCAAGGGATGAGGAAGGAATATGCGGCAGAGACCGGCCTCGATCCGGACTTGCCGTTCGCTGTCGGGTCCGGCGACGGAATGCTCGCCAACGTCGGATGCGGAGTTTTCGACGACACTTCAATGTCCTGCACGATAGGGACAAGCGGTGCATTGAGGACATCGGTTTCCACGCCTCTCCTAGATCCGCAGCATAGGACCTGGTGCTACTGTTTCACAAAGGACACCTGGGTCATTGGCGGAGCGATCAACAATGGGGGAATCGTCCTGAAATGGCTGAGAGACGAATTCAAGGATCAGTTCGAAAAAGATGCCGGCACAGCCGGCTTAAAAAACATCTACGAGCTCTTCAGTCAATATGCAGAGGAAATAAACCCCGGCAGTGATGGACTTGTTTTTCTTCCATTTCTCACAGGCGAGCGCTCCCCCGGATGGAATGCGAATGCCGTCGGGACAATCCATGGACTTCGCCTCATGCATGGCAGGAAGCACATCGTGAGAGCCGCAATGGAGGCGGTGATGTTCAGAATGTTTTCCGTCTTCGAAATTCTCCACGAACTTAGCGGAAATACGAAGAGAATAATTGCGAACGGCGGATATGTGAAATCTAAGATATGGCTCAAGATGCAGGCGGACATATTCGGCAAGGAGATTGCTGTCGCGGGCGCCAGCGAGGCGGCGGTCTTCGGTGCGGCATACCTTGCGATGTTTGCTGTCGGCGCAATAGACAGTCTGACAACTCCCCTGCTCCCGATGCGCACCTCGGAGATCATTGTCCCTTCACAGCAAAATCACCTGATCTACAAGGAATTATATTCAAACTTCAAAAGCCTATACGGCAAGTTATCTCAGTGACAATAGGGACAGCAGGGACATGAAGGGACAGTAATATCATATGCGGAAGAGCATGGGAGAAACGCTCCAATAATGATATCTCGTTGGAATTCAACACTTCAGTGTAACAGGTTCAAATATTGTTTGAATGACTGGGGACGGTGGACTTGATTTTTTCATAAATGGATAAAACCAAAGTGCAGATGCGCCAAAGTAAAGGACGATGCATACAATAATTGCCACCGCTGAGCTACTCATACCGGTGGAATAGCCGTGCTCCCTGTTGCCCTTTTCATTTTCTAACATTGTTTGTCGATCGTCGTTTTGATTTTTAAATAAATCTAGAATTTAACCGGCTTCGCCGGGACTAATGTAGCCGCCTCCATGTTGGAGGCGTCACGGCCAACATGGCCGTGGCTACAAGTTTCAAGCCATACGGCATTCCTTCGAAAAATACAATTTCCTATACGATGAACTTAACCGGCTTCGCCGGGACTCTTTCGGAA
>CAIQLG010000056.1 GCA_903872565.1 uncultured Lentisphaerota bacterium
AACACCCCTTGACAGCAATCCTGACAAGCACTATTATACTGTAGGAGACGGTATGATAAGAATCTGGACAAAAGACGCGGACAAAGCACGAAAGAAGGGGACTGTGGATGGAAAAGACGATGACAAAGGCGATTTCATCCCGGGCAAAAAAGCTCAACCTGAAGGTGGCTCAGGTGGAGAAGACAAAGGATACGAATTTCGCGCAAACAAGCTTTTCACGGAAATAGATGAGAATGGGGCGATAAAAATGACGGTTGACCTTTTCGTCGAAGGCATTGGCAGTAAAACCACAAGCGGCCTGATCAAAGTTGAGTTCTCTCCAAAAGGCGACACCACCTGGATGCCCGACGAAGTCAAGGTCACCACTGTCAAAATTGATGCCAAGGTGGACTCCGACAACGATGGAATTATCGCCGAGGCAGACACTCCGGAAAGACTTTATGAAGACGCAATCGAAGCCGCAGCACCAGGGGAAATTATATCTGTCAATGACGGAGATTTTGATGGGGATGGAATTCCTGATTATGTTGATGGGTTCAGTGCTTTTTCAGGATCAAAGTATAAACTCATAGGGGAATCTGTCGGTACAAAACCTACTTTTACCCCACTTGTCCTTGAAATCCCAGAACCTCTAGATATGAAAAAGATACAACTAAAGATAAACTATTCCACTTCCAACCCAAATCAAGTAACGCGGACCGGCAATGCCAAACAGGGTTACACTTATATTCTCCCGAAGGGAAATTTTCGTATTTGGCGAAAGAATGCCGATGTCCCAAGAAATAAAGAATCAACACTCACTGCAACGAGCGGAGACTGGATTGAACCCGGCGAATACAATGGGGATGCGATTGAGAGGCTTCTGAAATTTCCTGACAAAGATGGGAACGGCAGGAAGTTCACCTTTTGGCTCGAAGCGGTTTCAGAAAAAAATGTAAAACCTGAAATCTCCTTTTCCGTTGATCCCGATGGCCCAAAAAATGGAAAGGAGGAAAACCCAGCAGGATACGTTTATACGGATACCGTGAAGGTGTGTGTCGCAAAAGTTGACCTGGATGGAGATAGTGATAATACAACTCCTGAAAATTATCCAAATATCTCGAATGGTGACCGTGGAAACGCAGAAGATAATATTGAAGAATCAGAGTCAGTTAGAATTTACACCAATTACTTAGATGATGATGATGATAACGTTCCTGGTTATGCGGATGGGATAAATATTTTTGGTAACGGCACAAGCAATTCCTGTGCAAAATTTGAACCTCTTATTTTGGATATTAGCGATATACCTACAACATATTTTCCTAATGTGAAAATATCTTTTGACTATTCTGGATCCGATCCTGCTAAAATTGAACGAATCGGAAACAGCCAATTTGATTATCAATTTACTCCAGCTCCAGGAACCCTCAGGATATGGACAAAAGACGGTCCTGAAATAAGGGATAAAGCGACGCTCAAATCAAATGGTAATTACATAAAACCTGGAGAAGGATATTCTTTAAATGAGCTCGGAATTCCAACGGGTGGTACTATAACACTATTTATTGAAGCTGTGGATACTGCCGTTGGGGCAATTGGAGGTACCGAATTAATTAAAGTCGATGTTGATTTGGATGGTTCTGGAACATCAGATGTTGAAGATACTGTAAAAGTTAAACTGTATATGATCAATGAAGAAAACTTTGGAAACCCAGAATAGAAAGGAAATAAGTTAATATGTTTAACAATATATGTAAAATTATTTTTTCCCTTGCCATAATCTCATTTGTAAATATTAATTTACATGCAAAAGTTCGCTTTGGCATATCCGGAAATTATGTGGAAGTAAATAATACAAATGAGCATTACCTTGCATATGTGAGATATATGACAGTGCCTGAAAACAAACAAAAAGGGGCTGTATGGAATAAAGGCAATGATATAACCGGGAAATCACCAGAAGAAATTAAATCAATAGTTGATGCAATAAAAGCTTTAGAAACAGATCCAATTCGACGTGAAATATATGATAAAATGAACAGTATTACCCTTGAGTGGTTTACTTTCATGACTACGGAAGAAGCAAAGAAAGAAGTTAAACTCCGTCTAGAAGCTATTGCAAAAATTAAACATATGAATTCAGATCAATTTTATTGGTATGATGATGCCATGCCATATGAAACAGATACTGCTAATTGGGAACCAGCATATGCAAATAGTTATTTCTGGGTACAAAAAAGTGGTACGGCTTATGCAGCTATCACAGAGTTGTGTGATGGTTCAAAAAAAACACAAGGAGAATGTTATGGAGCTATAATAGCATGCGTTTGGTGGGGGTCTTCAAGAGCTCTTGCCACCACAGATTTCAACACGAAGTATCAGGGAGTAAAAGCTTTACATATGCATAAATTCTATAAAGATGTTGCATATAGAGATAAACAAATTAGAGTTGCAATAGATACGACTGTACATATCCCTGGAGATTGGCTTTACATGAAGAATTATAATTATGGTAAAGTTATAAAGGAAAAAGGATTCTGGAAAAAGGAATGGTTAAATCAAAATATTCGCTATCCTTGGCAGGGAGAAAATGCTATTTATGTCGGTAAGGGAAAATACGAAGGACTTGGTTTAGTGAATATGACAGAAGCAGAGATGCGAGAAGAGATGCGAATAAATTATAATCGTAATTTTAAAAAGGTTATAAAGAATGGTGGAAAAGTGGACGGTGTTCCTATTCAGACGATTAGAAAGGGCGCTGATGCAGATAGTAAAATTATATGGACTAGTCAAAATAGGCTCCATAATTAACTTGCCGAACATAGGAGAAGGATAATGCAATCAAGAAATTTATATGTTGGATTAATGTATATTTTATTTAGTTGTTCTTGTGGTGCTCAGGATATAAAAAATAGTTATCTTGAATATTCCATCCCCGATTATGCTGTAAAAAAGGGTCCGTTGCCTGCAAGAGGAGGACAGACTTCTGTTATTCAATATAAAGATCCAAAGAGTGGAAATGTTATCGCAAGAGAGTTTTTCGACAATAAAACAGGCAAAAAAATTGAACTTGTTCTTTTAAAAGATGGAGAAAAACATGGGATTCAGAAAGAATGGTATAAAAATGGTTCTCTAAAATCTGAATCACCATACCTTAATGGGATAATGTCTGGTGTTTTCAAGTATTGGGATGACAAGGGAAATTTGGTTGGGAGATATGAAATTATTGAAGGAAATGGGATTAAAAAAATTTACTTTCCTAACGGTAACCTAAAAGAAGAAAGCCATTTCAAAAATAATATGTTGAATGGCGTTAACATTGTTTTTTATGATAATGCTAAAATTCAAAGTCTTAATTGGCAAAAAGACAATCATCCGATAAATTCTAGTTTTGCCTTCCATGAAAATGGGCAATTGTACTGTTATGGTGAATATGATGAAGATGGAAGACTTAATGGCCCCATTCTATATTTTGATAATAACTCGCTTCCCATTAAAAATACGTTTCTATACTATATACATGGGAAAAAAGTGAGTCAAGAACAATATATAGCCGCTTCCGAAAATGACCCAGCGCTACCAAAGCTTAAAGATCGTATAGAAAACTACAATAAATATTTAGACGAACAAGCAAAAAATATTATCGAGAAATATATAAAAATGAAACCTGTGGACATTCCATTGAAGTAAACGAGAGCTATTTACCATCCCGGGGTCAATGCCGTTAACTTAACAGAAATATAACTCCATTTTTTGATGGAAGCAACTCCGGCCTTCGAGTTTACCCGGGATAGGTACGTATTCAGTAAAGTATGTAGCCAGCCTCAAAATGGCTGGCTTCTTTTTTGATAAAAATTCTTCAGAAAAAAAAATATCAGAATTTTTTCAGCGCCAGTTTTTCCTTTGTCGCCGCATCCAAGGGGGATCGGGGT
>CAIQLG010000057.1 GCA_903872565.1 uncultured Lentisphaerota bacterium
GGAACGGCAGAGGGCAGTTCTTGATTATCTCCACTCATCACATTTCCCCTATATGGAAGTAGACTTGCGTAGTATTACCGAACAGGAGTGCCTGACAATCCTGGCCGATATTCACATGAAAGAATACATCGACAAAGCAAGTAAGAGCGAAATGTATTCTTCCTCTCTGGAATACTTGAAACTCATCAAGCACGGCGCTGCTCTCCTGCCGAAGGAAAATGTCTTCTGCATTGGTTATCCCGGCGGACATCATGCGGAAAGGTGCTGGGTTCCGGGCAAAGGATTTTGTGTTTTTTCCAATGCCGCATTTGCCTCCCTGCTTATGCGCCAGACATATGGCAGGGTACTGATAGTGGATTTTGATCTACATCAGGGTAATGGAACGAAAGATGTTATAAAAAACCTCGCCGATATGCTCCTCGTCTCCTTTCATGCAACGGGAATATACCCTCTGTATGATGTTCGGGAGGACATGCCGCAGAAGAACTATATTGGGGTTCCCATTGCCTCCGGAGATACGACATTCGAGTATACAATCCTACGTGTCATTACGGAAGCGATAGACAGCTTTTATCCGGATTGCATCGTTATCTCGGCAGGATTTGATGCTCATGCTTCCGATTTCAACACCTTGGCTTTCACAGAAGATACCTATATATCCATAGGGAAGCGCCTCGGAGGGTGTCGCTTGCCGACTCTTGCCGTGCTTGAAGGCGGATACAATCTTGCAACACTAGGACAGTTGATAGCGAGTTTTGCGGGGGCGTTCGATTAGGTATTCAGTACAATTGTTCACAATAATGGGTGTATTGTGGTTAGGATATTATATTTAAGAAAAAAGGGGAATAAAGAGTGATGGTCAAAAATTCGTTATAGGATCAGTTTAAAAACAAACAAAAACGGAGGTGGGAAATGATCGCTGATTTGAGACTGAACAAAAGCTGGCAGGAAGTTTACGATGAGAAGGGAAAAAGAATCAAAGATTTTTCAATTGCGGTCTTCGGGGAATATTGTGGTCACAGCGAATGTTTTATTGTATTTCTGAAAGGAAGCTGGTACACAGTTTTTGACGAAACAGGGAAGAAGATCAGAGATTATTCCACTAATTCTTATGGCGAATTTCGCAACATGAGCGGAGAAAATATCTTGTTCCAAAAAGGAAGCTATGTCACAACCTACGACAAGACAGGAAAAAAGCTCGGGGAAAGGCATATCTAAAAGGAGTTTAAAATGAAAAACAATGAGGTAAATGGAACCAATCCAATTAGGATTTACATCCGGCCAAAATATGAGTCAGAGGAGATCTCAACTCTGGACGCTAAGCTTGCGAAATGCAAGAAAGTAAAGCTGGTGATGATCTCTAAACTTTTAACCGGAAGGATAAGACTTATATGAAATCCAAGAATGTCTCTCAGATTGTTTCTGTCTCTGTTATGAGTTTTGATAGAATATTTACAGAAGCGAAATATCCCCTGGCCATTGATACCTACCAGAGAGGGTTTGTATGGGGAGATGAGAAGATCGATCAGTTAATCGATGACCTTCAGGATTATTCCAACGTATGCCGAAATAACAATGGACAGGCGCTGAATTATTACATGGGGACAGTCCTCCTTCACGAGAGCCAGGATCAAAAGAGGCTCTATGTAATCGACGGCCAGCAACGTCTGACTGTTCTCTCAATTCTACACCAAGTTCTCATGAAGAGCATTCCTGTCAACAATACATTCCGCTATCGCTGCATGGAGTCTGCCGGTAACATCAAACGAGCTCAGGACAAGTTTCAAGTATGGGATTTGAAAAACTCATGCATAGATTTATTTAAGAAGATCTGTTTTACCGTCATTACCGTCAAATCTGAAGATCTTGCATTCACGTTTTTCGACACACAGAACAACCGGGGTATCCCTCCAAACGCGACCGACCTTTTAAAGTCTTTCCACCTTCGTGCAATCCAGGGTCAAGAAAGCGAGGATCTGCAGACCTACTGCGCAAAGAGATGGGAGGGAATGCAGGGATTCAGGCATAGCTTGTGGGAAGGGGTTGATTTCGCACCAATACTTTTCCGTCAATTCCTTTGGCGGGCGCGATGCTGGACGGGACAGAGGAACTTAGAACGAGAATCCCATGATAGGATCCTATGGGAATTTCAGAAGCAAACAGTTCCCCCTGAATCCGATGGAGACGTGCCGCTCTATCCATCGCTGAACAACAGATTTGCTGCAAGCCTGACCCTTCTGCCGCAGGGGAAATGCCAATTGAATCCTCAGCGACAACCAGGAATCGCCCCTCCGGAGCAACTACCCTTTATTCTTCGACAACCGATCAACCAGGGGATAGGGTTCTTCCTATATACGTGGAAGTACACCTCCATGGTTGATTGCCTGATGGACAGGAATAATTCCGATCCTGAAATAAAGGAATTTGGCAAATTCTACGATCAGGTTGTGGCAAGCCTCTCTATCTACCTGCGGGAACTTTTTCTGCTTTCATGCGTAATGTATCTTGACAAGTTCGGGACAAATAAACTGTTTCATTTTGCATTGTTGCTCGACCACGTCCTGGGAGCCATCCGCTTCAAAAAGGAATACATATTCAAGGAGGCACCTCTTATCTATCTGCGCGACTCTTCAAAAAATCTTCTTGATGTGATCTCAGGTGCATACAGCTATAAGCAAGTCATAGACCATCTTAAATTCCACAAGGATGCAGATTTAATCTACGACAGCGATGACTCCAGAAATATCGAAGTAGGAAAGGGTGTCAGGGGGCATTATAAACAGCGGCTAATGGCCTACTACGGAAAGAAAAACTTGAAAGACAAGGCAAGGTGGATCAGTGATTCATTTGTAGAGGAGAAATTTTTATGAACATCCAATCCAATTTGACAACACTTCAGGAAATTGTCGACAGAAACTACTTCTTCCGGGTTCCAATCTATCAGCGTCTATATGTATGGCGCGACGATCAATTAAAGACCTTGATTGCCGATCTCTGGACCGCATACTCGGAGCATAAGGATATTTTCTATCTTGGAGGTGTCCTTGTGGTGGAACGCGGGGGGGATGAAAATCAAACATGCTTCGATCTGATTGACGGCCAGCAGCGCTTTACAACGCTATGGATGATGAGCCTGGTTTGGAAGAGTGCGTTGAAACCATTCATATGCCGCTGGGAAAAGGATCACAGGCAACAACGCGTCAGCTTTCCCATCCGCCCTGATGTGGATATGTTTTTCACCCAACTCATGGACGGGGAAGATCCATCTTCCATTGCCAATCCACAGATAGTTGATGCCCTTGGTACCATTCAATCATTTATGGAAGAACGTGATGCAGATTTTAAATTAGAAGATTTTACTTGTTTCATTTATGAGAAGGTGCAGCTTGTTCTTACTCTTGTTCCAGCTCATACTGACCTGAATAAGTTGTTCGAGGTTATCAATAATCGTGGTATGCAACTGCAACATCATGAAATTTTAAAGGCGAAGTTTTTAAAACATATTGCTGATACTGGCGAACGGGAACGTTATGCCTGCCTTTGGGATTCCTGCTCTGGCATGAACAGCTATGTGGAAAAAAACCTGAAGAATATCTGCAAGATCAAAGTTTCAGAGCTCTTTGACAATGAGGCGAGCGACAATGGAGAAGAAATGCTTGCCTCGGCAGACAAGGTGCTTGAAGCGCTGACCAGTTTGAACATGCAAGCACAGCTTGAAGAGTCAATGGATCTAGAATCGATACTTTCCAGCGACGAGGATATATCTGGCGAAAGTGAGACAGGGGAAGACTATGAGGTATGTGAATCCGATGATGTCCGAAGCATTATCTCTTTCCCTATGTTATTGCAGCATGTGCTGCGAATATGGCTTTTCCAACACAGCCATCAAGATCTGCCTAAGATTATGGATAAGGAACTGCTTGAACTTTTTGAACAGAATTTTCTATCAAGACAAATAGGGTACGAGGAGGTAACTTCATTCATAGGATTGCTTTGGGAAATACGCTACTGTTTCGATAAGCATGTGATCAAGTGGGTGAAAGCGGATGAAGAAGAGCAACACTTGATCTGTAAACTGCGGTTGAATCAAAAAAATGTGAAAGGAGAAAGATATTACAGTCTTGCGCGTCAGCAACCGGCCAACAATGAAGATCTTGCACTCCTTCAAAGCATGCTTTATCATTCCCAGCAGATTACGACACATTACTGGTTGACTCCATTTTTGGCATTTATCCGTGTCGGGACAAGAAGCAAAGGCATCCAATTTGACTTCCTCAAGCATCTAGATACTCATCTGCATTGCAGTACCGACGAATCTCCATTGGTCGAACGCAGTCGCAAGTTTTTGACAAATCCATGGCACCGCAATACCCTTATGGATGTGGAAGACATTCTGAATAAGCCTCTCGGGCTTGCCTTCCCTCACTACTGGTTTTACAAGCTTGAATTTATCCTTTGGCATCAAAAAAGAAATGAAATAAATGATCCGCGATGGGAGGTTTTCCGTATGACCGCAAAGAATTCCATTGAACACATATGGCCGCAGGCTCCAGAAGGAGGTCAGCCTGCTGAATGGGAAGATCAATTGAATTATTTTGGGAACTTGGGCTTGGTCTCAAGAAGCATAAATTCAGAATACGGCAGAAAACCGTTCCACGAGAAAAAGGCTCATTTTGAGACCAGAAATAAGAAGCGGATTGATTCTTTAAAAATGTTTTTCATCTATCAGAATAAAGAATGGACTCCGCAAAAATCTCAACAGCATAAGCAAGAGATGATTGAACAAGTAAAGAAATATATGGAGATTGCCATTGCAATAAGAACCAGGTGAAATGAAAGAAACCCAAAACATCGAGTGTAAAGAGGTTCAGAGCCTTTGCATGCCGAACGTCTCTGACATAGCCCTGGAGTCCTCGTGGGTCGTCGCGAACCGCAACATGAACAGGGAGCGGCAGCTCAGTGGCCCCAACAGCTACGAAAAGGACCTCCACTTTGACTTGTCAACGTTCCTTCAGTCTCGCCGTAAGGTACGGTGGCTGGATCTCTGCTGTGGCGCAGGCAAAGCCCTTATCCAGGCGTCAACTCGTTTCGGAGACCGTCTTGACTGCCATGGAGTAGATCTGGTTGACTCCTTCGCAGCTATCCCTCAGGGGGCCAGAGTGACCTTTCATGTTGCTTCACTCCACTCCTGGAGATGCGAAGGCTCATATGACCTGATCACATCCGTTCACGGGCTCCACTACATCGGAGACAAGCTTGGACTGCTCGAGAGGGTCAGCCGATGGCTCACCGAAGATGGCCTATTTCTGGGGCACCTGGACCTCGAAAATGTCTGTCACGAACAGCACCAGGCCTTCGGGGCGGTCCTTGGCAGGGCCTTCAAGAGACTTGGGATCCGATACAACACCAGGACAAAGATACTTTGCTTTAACGGGAACAGCCCACTGACGTTCAACTACGCATATGTCGGTGCAGACACGACGGCAGGGCCGAACTACACTGGCCAGGATGCCGTGAGATCAATCTACTCTAATCGGGTAAAGGTAAATGGGAGTGATTAGCTTCCCCTTCCAAACCACTCAGCATGCGGGTATGGACTGGCGGTTCACAGGAGAGGCGCATAGAAACGCTAAGGATTTAAAATTGATTGATAAGGGCGAGTATTTCGAAATATCTGGTGATATGGTGGGGATGATCGGAACGGAGGGCGTTGAACTTGAGCTTTCCACCACTGAACTGATGGAAGACTTCGACGAGGAATCCCCCCTCCCTTCAGGCAGATACTTATATGATGGAAGCGTTGTCAAAAAGGTGAACGCGGATTGATGGAATATTTTAGTCGTCAGGTAGGGATGAACTTCCCCTCAACTAATGGGGATTCCGCACCCGGGGAATAAATTATCGAAAATAGAATAAGACGCCCTATCAATAGCTTATTTGTGGATCTAGTTTCGGGGGATGGAGTTTAGCCGGGTTTTCGTGGCTTGTCCGGTTGTAAATTCTTGCAGAGTTGTTAGATTGTTAGCAATCTTTAAATTAAGCGGGAATTATCAAATGCCTATCAGGAAATCCGAGCTCTATTCATCTCTCTGGTCCGGATGCAACGAGCTTCGCGGAGGAATGGACGCTTCACAGTACAAGGACTATGTTCTCGTACTGCTGTTCATCAAATACGTCAGCGACAAATATGCTGGTGTGCCATACGCACCGATTACCATTCCAGAGGGTGCCAGTTTCAAGGACATGGTCGCGCTGAAGGGCAAACCCGACATCGGCGACCAGATCAACAAGAAGATCATAGCGCCGCTGGCCGCCGCCAACAAGCTTTCCGACATGCCAGACTTCAACGATGCGACAAAACTCGGCAGCGGCAAAGAAATAGTGGAGCGGCTCACCAACCTTATTGCCATTTTCGAGAACAGGGCTCTCGACTTCTCCAAGAACCGCGCCGAGGGCGATGACATTCTTGGTGATGCCTATGAATACCTGATGCGCCACTTTGCCACGGAGAGCGGCAAGAGCAAGGGACAGTTCTACACACCGTCAGAGGTCAGCCGTATAATGGCTCAGATAATCGGCATATGCGGCGACTGGACGACCAGTGCGACAACAGTCTATGACCCGACTTGCGGTTCCGGCTCGCTGCTCCTGAAAGTGGGAGACGAAGCCAGCGCAAAGGTTACGCTCTACGGACAGGAGAAAGATGCCGCCACTGCCGGCCTCGCCAGAATGAACATGATTCTGCACAACACTCCCACGGCGCTCATCGTCCAGGGCAACACGCTGGCCGATCCCAAGTTCAAGGATGGCGACAATCTCAAGACATTCGACCGGGTGGTTGCGAATCCTCCATTCAGCGACAAGCGCTGGAGCACAGGCCTCGATCCTTCAAATGATCCCTATGAACGCTTCAAACATTTTGGCACGCCGCCATCCAAGCAGGGTGATTACGCCTATCTCCTGCACATAGTCAGATCTCTCAAGAGCACCGGCAAGGGCGCGTGCATTCTGCCGCACGGCGTTCTCTTCCGGGGAAATGCCGAAGCCGACATACGCCGCAATCTCGTCCGTAAGGGCTATGTCAAGGGGGTCATCGGCCTGCCACCCAACCTATTCTACGGCACCGGCATTCCAGCCTGCATCATTGTGATGGACAAGGAGAATGCTCACAGCCGCAAGGGAATCTTCATGATAGATGCCAGCTCCGGCTTCCTGAAGGACGGCAACAAGAACCGCCTCCGCGAACAGGACATCCATCAGATTGTGGATGTATTCACAAAGCGGCTGGAGATTCCGAAATACTCGCGCATGGTCAGCTTCGAGGAAATAGAGAAGAACGATTTCAACCTGAACATCCCACGCTACATTGACAGTCAAAGTGCCGAGGACATCCAGGATATCGAAGGACATCTGAAAGGCGGCATCCCGTCCGGCGATATTGACGCGCTCGGCAAATACTGGGATGTCTGCCCCAAACTCCGCCGGGCATTGTTCTCCGACCTGCGCAAGGGCTGCGTCAGTCTCGCCGTGGAAAAGACCGACATCAAGCCGACCATCTATCAGCATCCGGAATTCGTCCGTTTCATCACCGGCATGAAGGCTCTCTTCGCGGACTGGCGTAAAAACAGCATGACCACGCTCAAGGCCTTGAAACCAGGCTGCCGCCCCAAGACTGTCATATCCGAACTCGGAGAAACTCTCCTCTCGCATTATACCGACAAACCTCTCATAGCCAAATACGATGTCTATCAGCATCTTATGGATTATTGGACCGCCACCATGCAGGACGACTGCTATATCATAGCAACAGATGGATGGAAGGCCGAGACATACCGCATCATAGAGACTGACAAGAAGGGCAAGGAGCGGGACAAGGGCTGGACCTGCGATCTCGTGCCCAAGTCCCTGATTGTCACCCGCTACTTCGCGAAGGAACAAGAGGCCATCAACAAGTTGGAATCGGAAATAGAAAGCCTCGGCGCACAAATGACGGAACTGGAAGAGGAGCACGGTGGTGAAGACGGTGCGTTTTCGGAACTTGACAAGATAAACAAGGCCGGTGTCACCGCCAGACTCAAGGAGATAAAGGGCGACAAGGAAGCCAAAGATGAAGCACAAGTGCTGAATACATGGATGAAACTCAGCGAGAAGGAAACCGATCTCAAGAAGAGCATCAAAGAGGCCGAGGCGGAACTCGACTCCAAGTCCTATGCAAAATACCCCACACTCACCGAGTCCGAGATCAAGACACTGGTCGTGGACGACAAATGGCTTGCCGCCCTCGATACTGCAATCCACGGGGAAATGGACCGCATCAGCCAGGTGCTCACACAGCGAGTAAAGGAGCTGGCCGAGCGCTATGAGACCCCGCTGCCGCAGATGACTGCGAAAGTCGCTGAACTTGAGAAGAAAGTTAATGGACACCTCGAGAAGATGGGGTTTAAAGCATGAGTAATACCAAGAAATCCACCATCGAAGTGCAGGGTTCCGCCATCAACATCCTGTCCAAGGAACATGGCGACTATATCTCGCTCACCGACATGGTGCGAAATTTCGAAGGCGGCAGTGCGCTCATTGAGCAGTGGCTCAAAAACAAGGATACCGTCCTCTTCCTCGGGGTCTGGGAGCAAATTCACAATCCGGGTTTTAATTCCCTCGAATTCGAGGGAATTAGAAATGAGGCCGGACGAAACAGCTTCTTCCTGTCCGCCAAGAAATGGATCGAATTAACCGGTGCCAAGGGATTGCTCGCCAGCGCCGGACGCTACGGGGGCACCTACGCCCATCAGGACATTGCCTTCGAGTTCGGTTCGTGGCTCAGCCCGGAATTCAAGCTCTACCTCATCAAGGAATTCCAGCGTCTCAAAGAAGACGAGAACCGCCGCCTGTCGCTCGCCTGGAATCTCAACCGCACCCTTTCCAAGCTCAACTACCGCATCCACACCGATGCAATCAAAGCGCATCTGATACCCCCGGAGATCACACAGGCACAAGCTTCGATCACCTACGCGAACGAAGCGGATGTCCTAAATCTCGCCCTTTTTGGCCAAACCGCAAGACAATGGCGCGATGCTAATCCTGTCCTCGAAGGTAATATGCGCGATCATGCCACCATTGAACAGCTTCTCGTGCTCGCCAACATCGAAGGCATGAATGCCGAGTTCATCCACATGGGTATTTTACAGTGTGAACGCCTGAAGCGCCTGAACCAAATAGCTATCCGCCAGATGCAGACACTCACCGCCCGGCCCGGAATTGCACGACTGCCCGCGATCAAGGGGGAAAAACATGGGAAGTTGAGAATGGAGAATGGAAAATGAGCGATAATTTCGGATTTCAACAGTTGGTGGACTTGTGCCGTTTGACACATGAGGAAATGCAGTCCCGGGCCAGCCGTTCGGTTGACTCCTTTCTCGTCGTGCGCAACTGGCTCTTCGGCTGGTATATCGTGGAATATGAACAGAAGGGTGATGACAGGGCCAAGTATGGAGCGTCCACGCTGAAAAAACTTTCCGCCGCATTGATTTCCAAAGGTGTAAAGGGGGCATCGTCCACCAATCTCAAGCAGGCGCGTTCGTTTTATTTGGCATACAAGGGAATTGGTCAGACAGCGTCTGACCTTTCTCGGTTCAAAGAAATTGGTCCGACACTGTCTGACCAATTGGACAGTCAGAATTTAGAGGCTAGCTCCCGGCTTTATCCAACATCGGCTATACTGCTTCCAAAGATTCGACAAACACTGTCTGCCGAATTGCTTCCCTGCATCAAGTTGAGCTGGTCGCACTATGTGGCATTGCTAACCATAGACAAACCCGAAGAACGCCGATTCTACGAGATCGAGGCCGCAGCCAGCAACTGGGGTGTCCGGGAACTGGAACGGCAGATTGCAAGCTCCCTCTATGAGCGTCTCGCCCTCAGCCGCAACAAGGAGGAAATCCACCGGCTTTCCAAGGAAGGCCAGGTGTTGGAAAAAGCGGCCGACATTATTAAGAATCCACTGGTGCTGGAATTCCTCGGATTCGAGGAGAAGCCAAGCTATTCGGAGGACGAACTGGAATCGGCAATCATAGACAAACTGGAAAGCTTCCTGCTGGAGCTGGGCAAGGGGTTCCTGTTCGAGGCGCGGCAGAAACGCTTCACCTTTGACAATGATCACTTCCACGTGGACCTGGTCTTCTACAATCGCCTCCTGCGCTGCTATGTCCTCATTGACCTGAAGCGCGACAAGCTCACACACCAGGACCTCGGCCAGATGCAGATGTATGTCAACTACTTCGACCGCAATGTGAAAACCGCAGACGAACTGCCGACCGTCGGAATAGTTCTCTGCCATCGGAAAAGCGATGCACTCGTGGAACTGACTCTGCCTAAAGACGCCAACATCTTCGCGTCAAAATACCAGCTATACCTGCCCTCCAAGGAGGAACTGAAAGCGCAGCTGGAAAAGATCGAAGCGGAGCTGGGAGGAGGCGAATGATAGGACACAAAAAGTCAAAGACCAAGACAAGTGCTGATAGTGAATATGGCAGAATGTTCGAGTCCGTCAGAGGACTGGCCGAGAGCCTGCGCGACATTCAAGAACTCGGCATCTCCCAATACACTCCTGTAGTGGAGCAGATTATTGCCACCCGCAGCCGTGATGTCCGTCACATCGAGCATACTCTCGACTATCTGCTCGACTTCGCCTGCCACCCGCAGGGGTTGATTCTCTTCAAATCCCTCTGCCGCCATTATTACGCTATTGACCCTTCAGCCGCAGTCGAATATGTCAACGCCTACAGGGAAATGTGGGACACTGATCCGGATAAGGAGCCAGTTGTCCGTAAATCCCGGAATACTGTCACTGCCGTTGTCGGCAAGCAAATTCACAGAAAAAAAGAGGCAACTATTCGGAATATCCGAACAGTTCAAAAGAATGAAGTCTGTGCCATAAAGCAATTTCCCCAAAAAGGACGCCAGCCATGAGCGCAGTAAGCAAACAACTTCCACATAGCTCAGTGCAGGCTGGCTACAAGCAGACCGAGGTCGGAGTAATTCCGGAGGATTGGGAGGTGAAGAGATTGGGAAATCTTGTCCACAATGTTGAATATGGATCATCGGCAAAATCAAAAGTGTCAGGAAGGATCCCTGTCCTTAGGATGGGCAACCTTCAAGGTGGCAGATTAAATTGGGAAAGTTTAGTTTTCACAGATGATGACAAAGAGATTAAAAAGTACGAATTACGATATAACGATGTGCTTTTTAACAGAACAAATACTGTAGATCTTGTCGGAAAGACATCGATATATAAAGGTGAACAACCCGCAATCTTTGCTGGTTATTTGATCCGCATAAATAGGCGAGATGATTTACTTGACGCAGGCTACCTTAATTACATTTTAAACACTACGTTTGCTAAAAGGTATGGGGCTTTAGTTTTGAGTATTGCAGTGGGACAGGCCAATATTAATGGTGTAAAGCTTAAATCGTATCCGATCCCCATCCCGCCCACCATCACCGAGCAGGAAGCCATTGCCTCTGCGTTGTCGGATGCGGACGCCCTGATTGAATCCATGGACCGGCTCATCGCCAAGAAGCGCGACCTTAAACAGGCCGCCATGCAACAGCTCCTCACCGGCCAAACACGCCTGCCTGGATTCAGCGGGGAGTGGGAGGTGAAGACCTTCGGAGAATTGTTCAACTTCAGCGGCGGCTACTCGGCCTCGCGCGACCAGCTTTCATCGGAAGGTCATTGCTATCTGCATTACGGTGACATCCACGGGGCGACGAAGACGACCGTTGATGTGCGGGCCGACTATCAGAACATCCCCAAGCTTGACATCCCACTCAAGCGAGTGGCTACAAAGTCTCTGCTCGAAGACGGCGATGTCGTATTTGTGGATGCGTCTGAGGACGACGAGGGAACAAGTAGGCATGTCGTGGTCGTGAACAAGGACAAGAAGCCGTTTATCTCTGGTCTTCACACAATTGTCGCAAAAAGCAAAACGGACGAGCTGACCCATGAGTATAGGCGCTATTGTTTCCAAACTGCGGCCATCCGCCAGCAATTTATTTTTTACTCTGTGGGCACAAAGGTGTCCGGCATCAGCAAGGGCAACATTCCCAAGCTGACGCTACCCGTTCCCAGCATCCCCGAACAAACCACCATCGCCTCGATCCTCTCCGACATGGATGCGAATCTCGCAGTTCTGGAGGCGAAGCTGGAGAAATACAAGAAGATCAAGCAGGGCATGATGTCCGAACTCTTAACCGGAAGGATAAGATTGGTATGAGTGACATATCGCTTACCACCAAGTCAGTAGAAGAACTCAAAGATGTTAACTTCTTTATTCCCGACTACCAAAGAGGATATCGGTGGGAAAAAGACGAAGTTACGCAATTGCTGGATGATATAGAAGAATTCGCAAACAATCCCAAAGGATTTTACTGCCTGCAACCGCTTGTGGTGGTGCAACAAAACGATGACAAGACAGTGTGGGAAGTCATAGATGGACAACAACGACTGACAACACTGTTTCTCATCCTCTATCAGCTTACACGATCTGATAACAAAACTTTTTTCCATATAAAATATGAGCGACATCCAGAAGACCAAAATGGACTTGCCGGGCTTCTCAACAGACTTATCATAACACTTGACAATCATGAATTGGGTTCACCTGACTTCTTTTACATCAAGAAAGCTAACGAAGCCATTGCCGAATGGCTTAAAATACACAAAGAGCCCAAACTGTCTAATCTCGGAATAAAAGGTGGTCCTGATATCAGATTCATTTGGTACCAACTTGCTAAGAAGGATTCCATTCCCGCTTTCATTCGACTAAATGCGGGGAAGATCCGGCTTGGAGATGCCGAACTAACTCGCGCACTCTTTCTCCGTTCGGATGTTCCAGAGGCAGAGCGGTTGAAACTGGCTGTCCGCTGGGATCAAATAGAGCGCCGTTTCCAGGAGCCCGAGTTCTGGGGTTTTCTGTCCCCCAAAGACTATAATCCAGAAAGCAGGATTGAACTGCTGTTCCGCCAGATCGCAGGGGAACAGACTAATGTTGTAAGTAAATGGAAAATATTTAAATACTTCGACGATGAATTAAAAAAAAGTTGCGACGATGGGGGGGCGAAGAAAACTCGGACAGAACTTTGGACAAAAATTGAAGACCTATTCTCCATGCTTGAGGAGTGGTTCGAAACTAGTGATCTTTTCCATCTTGTCGGTTTTTTGATTGAATGTGGCATTCCTCTCAATACGCTGGTTAAAAACGCCGAAGCGAAAAAAGATAAAAATGATTTTCGATCCTTTCTGAATGAACAAATTAAAAATATGGTGTTGCCAAAGATCAATATCTCAGAGGAAAAGATCAAGGAATACCTTAAATCCCTCAATTACGGCAAGGAAATCAAAACAATCCTGCTTTGTCTCAATTTAGCAACGCTGGTCAATGATAAAACGGGAACAGTTCGTTTTTCCTTTCACGCATACAAAAATGAAGCAAACGGATGGGACATTGAGCACATTCGCGCAACCGAATCCCGTAGTCCAAAAGTAGAGAAAGAACTGAAGTCAGCTCTCTGCGTTATAAAAGACTACGCCGAGAATGTAGCGAAACGCCGTGAGCCAGATACCCTGTACGCCAAAATTGTTGAAAAACTCAATGGGTACGCAGAAAAAACTAATCTTGAGGAACTCCAGAATCTCTACCAAGCCGCGATTCAGGACTTGGACGGCGATGAAATTGGAGCCAGTAATGATATTTCCAATCTAACGCTTCTGGACGCGGAAACCAACAGGGGATACGGCAACAGCCCATTCCAGGTCAAGCGTGGCTGGATTCTGGGACTCGATTCTCAGGCAAAGTATATTCTTCCATGCACCCGCAATGTCTTCAACAAGGGATATTCCTGCAATCCTAAACATCTGCTAAGATGGACGAAGGACGATGCGTGGGACTACTTGGATGCAATGAGTAAAACTTTATTTAAATTTTTCTCCGGCAGCAAGGGGGTATAATTATGAACAACGGTATAACTATTTATGGAGAAAAGCTCCATTTTCTTAACTTGTTTTCAGAAGATAAAGTGGTAGAGATACCGATGATCCAGAGGGATTATGCCCAAGGCAGGGAATCAGCCAAAGATGTTAGAGACAGCTTTCTAAGCTATCTCTTCAGTGCGCTTCAGCGCAACGAAGCTCGGAGCTTGGATTTTGTCTATGGCAAGGTAGTGGAAAAGACTTTCCAGCCCATAGATGGCCAGCAGAGATTAACCACGCTCTTTTTACTGCACTGGTATCTGGCCCATTGTGCGAATAAGTCAGTGGAATTCACCACTGCGCTCAATCTGAACGGCGATAATCGTTTTTGCTATTTGGTGCGGCCGAGTTCACGACGATTCTTTTCAAAATTGTTGACATATACTCCTGAATCTCTGAAACAATGCATTAGTGAGCAGATCAAGAACCAAAACTGGTTTTTTAACAATTTGCTTCGCGATCCAACCGTTTTTGGCGCTTTAACCGTGCTTGATGCAATTCAGCAACGGTGCTGTTGCTTGGAATATCGCGACTTGAAGAACTTTTACGACAGGCTTTGCTGTATTACAATGGAAGTCCTAGACTTGGGAGATGCGATCTCATCTGATGACATATATCTTAGAATGAACGCCCGTGGAAAAGAGCTCACAGGCTTCGAGAAGTTCAAGGCCTGGCTCATTAAGAAATTTAGCGAGTTTAAATGGAGCGTTCCTGAGAGTCCGGAACGCACATGGAAGCTCATGCTGGATGTCGATTGGCTAGAACTGTTCTGGCACTTCCACAAAACGAAGGAGACTCCCGACTTGCCGGTATCTAAGTCCTATTATCGCTTGTTTGCAGCATTGGCAGTCAATCACCATGCTTCGGAGAATAAAATCGACAATCAAGAGGCATTCTGGTCTGATGATGAATCTGAGCACAATGAAACTGTCTGGGAAAAGCTGTTCAATGACGAGAGCTGTCTCAAAACAATTTTTGATAGCCTCCATGTTCTTTCCTCTAATAGTGAACAAAAATGGATGATTGAGCAACTCCGCGAAAGGCAAAAAGCTGATGGAGTCGGTCCATTTAATGACAAGGCGTTGGACGATGTATTTTTTGAGGAGCCGCAACAGAATATAACTTTTAATGCGAGAGTTTGGCTATATGCCATAGGTATGTTTTTCCGTTTCCATATTCCTCATGCTGGACAAGAGGAGCGCCACTGGTTCCGAGTCGTTCGTAATTTGATCTATAACACTGAAATTGATGCAAAAAATTTCATTAATACCATTGAGAGCATAGGGAAATTGGCATTACTAACAAATACCGCCAAGGGGTCGGTGCTGGAAGCGTTGTCCAGGCTCCAAACCGATGATTCTTGGAAACCACAGCAATTAAAGAATCAATTGAACGAGGAAATTCAAAAAGCACAGTTAATCCTGCCTCTAACAAATAAAGAAAAAGATTGGGAAAGTGCCATCATAGAGGCGGAGAATCATTCCGTTCTTCTTGGACAGATCGAGATATTATTGTCATCGGATAATGATATAGGATCATTCAATAAACGCTGGGCAGTGCTTACCAGCGTATTAGACAAGAATGGTGACCGGATTGGCAAAAATGATCATCTGCTGACACGGGCATCCCTTGTGTGTTGCACTCCTATCAGTTTAAATTCGCGGGACAGAATTGAATTACCTTCGAGCAGCCCTGAATGGGCTATCTCGTTGAGCCGTAACCGCAGAAGGGAGGCATTCCGAAATGGAATGAAAAAATTGATCCATCTTCTGGTGGATAAGAGTAACTGCGAAGCGAAAGTTTGCAGGAACATGATTGATTCGGATCAGATCAATGAGGCTTGGATGAAAGATGTCATTCATCATGGAGACTGTCTACTAAAGCAATCCAGCACAAGGAAAATTCAGAATTACTATAACAACGGGGTGTTCCTCTACTATAAAACCAATTCGACTGATGACGATATTTTACTTGGATGGATTGCTAAACTGAGAAATCAACTGATTCAAAGAATGGTCAATGGCTCTACCCCGGATGAAGTGTGGTCATTTGCATCAGGTGCAGATAAGCAAAAGCGCTGTGTAGTTGCTATTAAGGATCCGAACACATGTTTTTTCAAGGGGCATAGAATCAAACTCATAAAAGGCGATTGCAACTCTGTGTTTTGCCTGTTTGATTACAAGGTGCTACATATCGGAGACTCGTCAAACTCCGCTTTGCCTAATGTCGAAATAGCTTATCCTGATGATGGCGATCCAAATAAATTACTTGCTTTGCTGCGTCGTCCAATTGCAGATGCACAGGAATCAAAACGCGTCCAAGCTGTGATCCATCAGTTAATCAAATTTTGCGAATTATGCGATGATCCAAAGGACCATTCAGAAAAGGCATCTTCGATGCACCCTGTTCAAGAAGGAGTAACTAACCATGCCTGAACAACCCCGTTCCGATTCCGACCTGATCCTTTACCAGACGGAGGACGGACGGACGCGCATTCAATGCCGTTTTGAGAATGAAACCGTCTGGCTCACGCAGCAGCATATGACTGAGCTTTTCCAGACCTCCAAGCAGAATGTCAGTCTGCATATTCAAAACATCTTTGCCGAGGGCGAGTTGCGCGAGGATTCAGTAGTCAAGGAATCCTTGACTACTGCCGCGGACGGAAAGAACTATGCGACCAAGTTCTACAATCTGGATGTCATTATCTCGGTTGGCTACCGGGTGAAATCACATAGGGGCACACAGTTCCGCATCTGGGCGACACAGCGGCTGCGGGAATACATTGTGAAAGGCTTCACCATGGATGACGAGCGGCTTAAAAACCCGCCGGGCAAGGGGCAGAAGGATTACTTTGATGAGTTGCTGGAGCGCATCCGGGACATCCGCTCCTCCGAGCGGCGCTTTTACCAGAAGGTGCTGGATATTTACGCGACGAGCGTGGACTACACACCCGACACGGAGATGTCCCAGCAGTTCTTCGCCACGGTGCAGAACAAGATGCACTGGGCGACGCATGGCCAGACCGCCGCCGAGATCATCGTGGAGCGGACCGATGCGGCGAAGCCATTCATGGGGTTGCAAACCACGCGACCCGGCGGCATCGTGCGCAAGGACGATGTGGCCGTGGCCAAGAACTATCTCACGGAAGACGAGTTGCAGGTGCTCAACCGCATTGTGAACCTCTACATCGAATACGCTGAACTCCAAGCGTTGGAGCGCAAGCCGATGACGATGCGGGATTGGATCACGAAGCTGGATGAGTTTTTGAAAATCTCAGGGCGCAAACTGCTGGACCACGCGGGCAGTATTTCCGCCGAGACCGCCAAAGCGAAGGCCGAGTTGGAGTATGCGCGCTATCGTGTCCTGTTGGATACACAGCCACAGCGGATAGATGCGGAGTTTGAGAAAGCGGCGAAGGAATTGAAGAAGCTTCCCAAGCCGAAGAAACCGAAACATCTGAGAGAACCCAATGACTGAACAGCCACGCTCCGAGCGCAGGACACAGAACCGCATCATCGCCATGTTCACCGCAAAAGGTGGCCATTGGGAGGTATTGAAATGAACGATATCGGCAAGCCTGAACGCGAGACACAGGACAGGATAATCAGGCTTTTCCGCGACGAGCTTGGCTACCGCTATCTTGGCGACAGGACTGACCGCGAAGGCAACAGCAACATCGAGGATGAACTGCTTACGGACTATCTGGGCAGGAACGGATACAGTCAGGCTCAGATAGCCCAGGCGCTTTACATATTGCGCACGGAGGCGAACAATCCCAACCGCGGCCTCTACGAGAACAACAGGAAAGTCTATGGACTGCTCCGTTACGGCGTGCCAGTAAAGATCGAAGCGGGCAAGGTCACGGAAACCGTTCATCTCATCAACTGGGAGAAGCCGGATAAGAACGACTTTTTCATCGCCGAGGAGGTCACATTGCGCGGCAACCATGAGCGACGCCCTGACATTGTCCTGTACGTGAACGGGATAGCTGTGGCTGTACTGGAACTCAAGAACAGCCGCATTTCGATCGGTGACGGCATAAGGCAGAACATATCCAACCAGCGGCCGGAGTTCAACGAGTGGTTTTTCAGCACTGTCCAGCTTATCTTCGCGGGCAACGACTCCGAGGGACTTCAATACGGCGCAATCGGCACTCCGGAAAAATACTTCATGAGGTGGAAGGAGGACGAGGATGACAACAGCCGGTTCAAGCTGGACAAGTATCTGGTCAAAATGTGCTGCAAAAAGCGGTTCATCGAGTTGCTATATGATTTCGTGATCTTCGACGGTGGCATAAAGAAACTCCCGAGAGTGCATCAGTATTTCGGCATCAAGGCGGCGCAGGAACACGTCAAGGCCTACAAGGGCGGCATAATCTGGCACACGCAGGGCAGTGGCAAGAGCATCGTGATGGTTCTGCTGGCCAAGTGGATTCTGGAGAACAAGCCGAATGCCCGCGTTGTTATCATAACCGACCGGGACGAACTGGACAAACAGATTGAAGGTGTGTTTTCAGATGCTGGCGAGGCGATAAGCCGCACCAGCAGCGGACGCGATCTGATGACGAAACTCGGCCAGGCCAAGCCGCGCCTGCTATGCTCGCTGGTCCACAAGTTCGGGAAAAGGGACGTGGACGATTTCGACCAGTTCATAAGGGAACTGGAGGCCCAGCCAAGCCGGACGGTGGGCGAGATCTTCGTCTTCGTTGACGAATGCCATCGTACACAGAGCGGCAAACTCCACCGTGCGATGAAAGCCATAATGCCCAGCGCAGTATTCATAGGCTTCACCGGTACACCGCTTCTCAAACAGGACAGGCAGACAAGCTTCGAAATCTTTGGCGGCTATATCCACACATACAAGTTCAGCGAGGCCGTCGAGGACGATGTGGTGCTCGATCTCGTATATGAGGCCCGGGACATCAACCAGCGGCTCGGCTCGCAGGAGAAGATAGATGCCTGGTTCGAGGCCAAGACAAAGGGTCTGAACGACTGGCAGAAGGACGAGCTGAAGAAGAAGTGGGGCACGATGCAGAATGTGCTGAGCTCCAGGTCACGCATAGACCGGGTGGTGAACGACATCGTCTTCGACTTCAGCGTGAAGCCGCGCATCAGCAACGAGCGCGGCAACGCAATTCTGGTTGCGTCTAGCATATATGACGCCTGCAAGTATTTCACACTTTTCGGAAAGACCGCGTTGAAGGACAAGTGCGCCGTGGTGACATCCTACAATCCCCAGATGAGGGACATCACCATGGAGGACACCGGAGCGTCCACGGAGACGGACAAGGAGTTCATATTCAACACCTACACTGAACTGCTGAAGGACGTTGATCCGAGGCCTGGAATGTCCAAGACAGAAACCTACGAGGATCGGGCCAAGGAGCTTTTCAAGAAGGAGCCAGCCAATATGAAGCTCCTGATCGTGGTGGATAAACTGCTCACCGGATTCGACGCCCCACCCTGCACATACCTCTACATTGACAAGTCAATGCAGGACCACGGCCTCTTCCAGGCGATATGCCGCACCAACAGGCTCGATGGCGAGGACAAGGAATTCGGCTACATAGTGGACTACAAGGACCTGTTCCAGAGGGTCGAGAACGCCATTGCCGTCTATACGTCGGAACTGGACCACAGCTCGGAAGGCGCCGATCCCGAGATAATGATAAAAGACCGCCTGACCAAGGGACGGGAACGTCTGGACACTGCGCTTGAGGCCGTCGCCCTGCTATGCGAACCGGTTGAACCGCCGAAGGGCGAACTCGAACACATCCATTACTTCTGCGGGAATACCGAAAAAGCTTCAGACCTGAAGGATCACGAACCCCAGCGTGCCGCCCTCTACAAGGCTACAGTTGCAATGATGCGGGCTTTCGCAGGCATAGCCGACGAGCTTGAACCTGCAGGATACGGCCCAGTTGAAATATCACAGATAAAAAAGGACATGGACCAATATCTGAAACTGCGCGAAATCATCCGCAAGGCGAGCGGCGAGAGCCTGGATTTGAAAACCTACGAGGCCGACATGCGCCATCTCATTGACCACTACATCGAAGCCGACGAGCCAAGGAAAATTTCCCCGTTTGACGATATGCCTCTGCTGGATCTCATAGTCAAGACAGGCATTGCGGGTGCGATCAACAGCCTGCCCGAGGGAATCAGGTCAGACAAGAATGCAGTGGCCGAGACGATCACCAACAACGTGCGCAGCAAAATCATCAAGGAACATCTGAACGACCCTGCATATTACGACAAGATGTCGTCACTGCTGGACGAAATTATCGCCGACCTGAGGGCGAAGCGGATTGACTACGAGAAATATCTGAAAAGGATCGCGGAACTGGCGAAGAAGGTGCAGGCGGGCAAGGCCGACGATACGCCGGAACAGCTGAAAACTCCAGGACAGCTCGCGCTCTACAATAATCTCAAGCCGTATCTGGCTGACAACAAGAAACCCGGAACTGCGGAAGCTCTCAATGCAACCTATATGGGAATAATGCCCGACCCTGTTCTGGACCTAGCACTGAAGATAGACGTAGCGGTTAAGGAAAAACGGCCTGACGGCTGGCGCGGCATTCAGGCCCGTGAGCAGATCATCAAGTCCGCACTTTACGGGATACTGCATGACAAGTCGGAGGTCGAGCGCATCTTTCTCATTATCAAACAGCAAAGGGAATACTGATGGCCGAGAACATCCAGCTTGGCGACATCTCTGCGGATGTGCTGAAAAAGGACATCAGGAACATCCACCTCAGTGTTTATCCCCCATACGGAAAGGTGCGGATATCCGCACCTCTGCGGATGAAACTTGACACCATCAGGGTATTTGCGATCTCGAAGCTGGGCTGGATAAAACAACAGCAGAAGAAGCTCCGGGAGCAGGAGCGTGAAACGCCGCGTGAGTATCTTGATCGCGAAAGCCATTATGTATGGGGCAGACGCTACCTGCTAAAGGTTGTCCTGAAAGACTCGGCTCCCGAAGTAACCTTGAAACACCGTCAGATTGTAGTGCAGGTCCGCCCGGGAACTTCAAAGGAAAAGGTTCAGGACATCATCGAAGAATGGTATCGCTGGCAGATCAGGAAAGCCGTCCCGCCTTTGATCTCGAAATGGGAACCGCTTATGGGAGTGAAGGCCGGAAGGTTATTCGTACAGCGGATGAAAACGAAGTGGGGCAGTTGCAATCCATTATCCGAAAGCATCAGGCTTAATACTGATCTGGCAAAGAAGCCTCCCGAGTGCCTCGAATATATCGTTGTCCATGAAATGGCGCATCTCCTGGAGCCGACTCACAACAACCGCTTCGTCTCTTTGATGGACCGGTTTATGCCGAGATGGCAGTTCTATCGTACCGAGCTAAACAGATTGCCAGTCAGGCACGAGGAGTGGGGTTATTGATAATAACATAAACCTGGAGGGTAAAACATGTAAGCTCTTGGAGCACTCGGTGTAGTTTTTGCGGTGGTCGCTATTGCCTTTGTCCTGATTCTGATTGTGCTGTCCATCCTCATGCCTATCTTCGTCTATCTGATAAACGCCAGGGTAAAGGATATCCTGAAGGAGGTCAGAGACTCGAACAGGAAGATGGAAGAGCTCCTTAGAAACTACAAGGCGTGATGTTTGAATAACCATATGTTCAACAGGCGGTTGTTCCTTATAATATTAATTGCCGTGCTCTCCTGCATCTGCGCCTACGCCGCCACCCGCTGCAACAAGTGGGTGGGATCGACCGAGGTATATGGCAAGCTCTGCACCGATCACGGCTTCGGATCAAAGGCGGACAACTGTGCGGTCTGCGGGAAATGGGTAGGCTCGGCGAAGATATACGCCAAGCTATGCAATGACCACGCCTTCGGAAGCAAGAAGGACGACTGTGTCGTATGCGGCAAGTGGGTTGGCAGCTCCAAGGTACCAGCCAAGCTGTGCAGCGACTGCGGATTCGGCAGCAAGGCCGACAACTGCGCGAGGATGAAATAGCTTGAAATGTATATGGAATTAGAGTCGAATGGCTTTATATTTATCTGTGTCTAGATAGGACCTAAAATGTCCTAGGGTAATGGCTAAAATATGTTTTAAAGGGAGAGTTTGACTTATGACCATCATTTCAAAGCGCATGCAGGATCAGATTCGGAAATATCAACAGGAGACAGGTGAGACGGCCAGATGCTTTTCTGATATTTCCCTGACAAGAGAACTATGGGAGAAAATCACCGAAAAGTATGGTATACCCAAAAGGCCTCTTGAAAACGAAGACGGAACTGGTCTCATATACTGGGAGAGTGGGGATGGACTTGTCAGACTTCTTACAAGGGGCAACCCTAACGAATCCGACACCCCTGTAGAGGAAATTACGGTGTATGCGAGACCGAAGGTTGTGGAAGAGATTGCTAGCTTACTAAATTTCAAGGAGAATGATAAATGACCATCCAGCCACCATCTAAGGACATCTTAGACAAAACCCTCGCCTTGCTAGGCAAGAAGCGGGCAGTTTTCATTCCCAAGGAAGGGCTGAAGGAGAAATACGGGATATACAGGTGCAGGAAGGAAAGTTTCATAAAGGCACTGATAAGACCGAAAGATGCGAAACCGCCGGAAGGGTGGGAGTATTGGGAGGAATAATCGGGTGGATGTGCCCAATATCATACGAAATATTTCTATGAAAGAAAAGTGAAAGCCCCAATGAAACAAGCAGCGCTAAGTTCCTGCCCAGGACATCAGCGCTTATGGCGTGACCAATTCGTGGACAAGAACTTAAAACCGACATTATAGTGATGTTTTTTACTTAACTCCTTAATGGTCAATGATATAACTGCAAATATTATGTCAAAAGGTAGCCAGTAAAATGAAATTGAATATATTTTATATAATCTCTTGACAGATATGAGAATTGCAATATA
>CAIQLG010000058.1 GCA_903872565.1 uncultured Lentisphaerota bacterium
CCTGATGTTTATGAATTCATGAAGATAAATATAGTTCTCCTTTTCCCTGGCGATCGGCTCCAACTCTTTCCAGAGAACGCGCATCCTTTCGGCCGCCTCCTTGTCCTTGCTCTTTTTGTACCGGTCCATCAGCTCCCGCGCCTCGTTTATCTTCCGCGTGAGCTCCAGACCGATGCGCACATACGCGATCCGCCGACGGTAGATCTCCGGTGCCTTCGCCACCACGGCATCCGCCTCGTCCAGCAGACTGGACGCCCGCTTGTAGAAAGCGGCGTCATAGGCCTGCGGAAACGTAAGCTTGCCGTCAACCATCCGGTTGCGCGTCTCCTCCAGCAAGGTCCAGTACGCCTTCAACTGCCCGGCGGCCGGCCCGAACCCGCGCCGGTAATAGTCGTCCATGACCGCACAACCGTCCTGATATGGATTCCAGGCCAGATGCGCCAGCAGGTAGTAGAGCGGCCCCTGGGTCGGCCAGCACTCATGGAAGGTATCGAGGCAAATGCCGCTACAGTTGTGATCAGCCACGTAGCGAATAGTCTCCATGGCCCGCCCAAGGGGCACGTCGGGTAGCATATAGCCCACGCCGCCTTCGCCGGGCAGATTGGGGCGGTAGACCATTTTCACGCCGGTCGCCGCCCAGTCGGCGAACTGTTGCGAGCTTTTCTCGCCATCGTAGCTCGCATGATCGTTGTCTCCCAGGCCAGCGAACCAATTCGAGACAAGAAGCATGATCACGTTGTTGTCCGGTTTGTTTTTGAGCGGTGCCGGCCGGGTTGGGCCGTAGCCTAGAATCGTGACGTAATAGTCCTTGTCCGGGTAGCGCTGCCGCAGTTTGCGCGCCAGTGTGTTGGCGAACATCACTTCCCGGTCGCTCAGTGCCACATAGTCCTGAGAAAGTCCATCCCAGGAAAGCATGCGTTTTTTCGCCTCTGGCACGTCCCAAGCACAGCATTTCTCGCAGATGCAATGCCCGGAGGTGTTGGAGTCGTTGATCGATGCGCAGAACACAGTCCGGGTCGGATCCTCCTCCAGTTGTTGCGCCACGTCGGCCAGCCACTGATCCCATACAGCCGGGTTCGACTGGCAGATCTTCTCGGTGCCCGGGCGAGGAAAACCGCTGCGCGTGCCGTCTGGCTGGAGGGCTAAATACTCCGGATGCGTCTTGTGGAATCTTTCCCACCAGTTGCCGAAACCTTGATTGGTACCCCCCCAGCGCCCTGTGAGGTTGGCGGAGTCCAGCAGCATGCGCTGTAGACGCGACCAGTCATGTGCAATGCCCCGGCCATCACCGGGAGTGGAAAAACCGAGTATCGCGCTGCGCCAACGGATCTGGGGATGATAGCGATATTCGAAAGGTGCGAAGGCGATCTTTTCCTTCCTTATAATGTCCACGCCCATCTCGCCCGGCCAGAGCCAGCGCACGTCCAGATAATCCTGGAGAAACGTGTACACCGCATTGACCGTGCCGAATTCCTGCTGCCAGCCCCCGATCGTCGGATTGCCCGCGCGGTCCTTCAGCACTATGTGCTGGGGATCCCAGCGGTCGCGCCCGGCGATCACCAGATAGTGTTCGTTGGCGGCGATCAGGATTTCTTCCGGATACTTGAAATCAAAATCGATTTTCGGGAAAAGCTCCTTGAGCTTCGGCTGGAACCCGATCCAGATGGCGTGCGTTGGCAGGGGATCGGGCAGGCCTTCGATGACGGTCGGCTTTGCGCCGCCGACCTTTTCGATATAGGCGGCCAGTTCGTCGGCCGCCTGCCGGGTTCTTGGCGGCGCGTCCTTGAACACGATGATCGGTGCCAGGCTCGCCCCTTTATCCACCAGTACCAGTGCCGCCGCCCGAACCTCGGAGTCCTTTTTCGTTGCATTTTCTTGCGGCACGGTGCATCCGTTGACCAACATGAGCAGTACAGTTCCGACCACGCACATTGCCATTCCATGTCTCATCACGCTTCTCCTTTTTTCTATGTTAGAACCACTTATTTCATATCGTCCGGCAGCCGCTTTACGTACACCTTGACGCTCGACACCTTAAAGGTAGTGTAAAAATAAAAGCCCACCCGGTCATAGCCTACGCCCACGACTGGTTGCTTGTCCGTGTCGCTCAATACTTGTTCGCCGTCGACAAAAAAGCGCAGCTGCCCCTTGTCGTTTTCCACCACCACCCTGTGCGGGGCATCCTGGGAAATCAGTTTTTTCGGCGCTGCATCAATCTGCCGCTGCTGCCCGTTTTTCAGCAACTTGTTCAGGGTGTTCATCTGCCCGCCGAACTGAAAGAAATATCCCGCGCCCAACGGGTTTTTATTTTTTTCGAGTGGCTGGGCATGTATGAACGAACTCAAGTCGCTGAGCCCGACCTTCGGTTTCGGCTGATCCTTGAAAAAGATGATCGGCTTCACGTCCGAGACGGCCTCGAATTCCATCCGGAGGAAGCCCGGCGGATAATCCGAGGGAAAACCCTGGGCGGATATCAGCATGCCACTGCCCCGGAGAAAACCGTTCTCCACCTTCCAGCTTCCGTCAACCACCACCCAGTCCTTCCCCAGTTCCGTACGTTTGAAATCGTCGCTGAAGACCAGCGTCCAGCCAGCCTTTTCTGCCGCGTCAGGTGCCTGAACCCCATCCGTTTTTTTCACGTTGTCCGCCAGGCAACCGCCCAGCAACCAGACCATCATCACCGCGTTTAACACCATGTAGACTGTTTTCATTTTTCATTATCCTTTCTTTGAGTTTAATAATATCTTGCCCTTTGCTTCAGATTCAGGTCTTGATCACTCCGCCGGCTTTTGGAGTTTTTCCAGTGCTTTTTTCGCCAGTTCCTTGTCGGCATCGCTGTATTTTTCGGATGCGATCATCTTCTTATAGATGGCGATGGCCTCTTCCGTCTTGCCGGCTTCGGCGAGCGTCTGCCCCATGGCGAAAAGTTTATCTCTGGGCCAACTGTAGTTGCCCACCATCGGCTCGTCAGGCAAAGGCATCCTGCGCAAAACTTCCAGAGCCTCGTCGTATTTCTTCTGTTCCCGCAGGTAGGCTGCGGCACCGAGGAAGCCCATAAAGACCGGCGAGCCTCCTGTCAGGCGTGTGAGTTTCATGTTGGCCTCGAATGTCTTTTCTTTATTCTTGAGAAGCTGCGCCGCCATATCGGCCAGCGTGCGATAGATGGCCACTTTTTGGTCATTGTTGACGGCGAATTCCGCCGCCTTCTCCAGATCTTTCTCGGCTGGTTCGCCGGTGCCCATGTGGTAGTGCGCGGAGCCGCGATGGTACAACGCCATGCTCCGAGCGTCCTCGTCCTTGGCCCGCCGATATCCCGCCGCTATCCGCCGCGGCGGCCAGGCGGCGATGTCTTCCTGACCAAACTCTTTGACGATTCTCTTGTAGTCGCCATTGACGAACATAAGTTCCATCTGGGCTTGCACAGAGTAAGGTTCGTCCGCGACAGACTTCGCCATCGCCAGTCCTTCTTCCAATTTGCCCTTCTGAAGCCCAACAGCCTCGGCGGCCCGGGCCTGCCACATCGCCTTTTCGAGAGGGTCTTTGGCTGTGGTGGCCAGCTTCTCGAAGGCCGCGAGTGCCTCTGGATATTTCTGCGTGCCGAGAAGTTCTTCTGCCTTGTTTTCCTGGTATTTCCGTTGGAAGTCCACTTTTAATTCTGCGGAGGAGGTCAATGCCGCTCCAAACAGCATGAGCGTCAGAATGTTCCTCTTCATTAGCGACCGAATAAAAACCCGTTTCATAAGATTGATGCTTTTCATCGTGTTTCTCCTTTTTTGTTTTATGAGCCGTATTTGAATTTGAGGGCTGATTCCAGTACCAGTGCGATGATCCAGCTTGGATTCCAGAGATTATAGCCTCCACGCCATGCCTCTCTACCCAGTCCCGAGTTTCCCCAGTTTGTATGGTTGAACTGCTCGCCCTGCTCGCCAGGTGTCTGATGCTCCCAATGGCCTGGATGTTGGCAGATTCCGTGACTCCAGGCGTCGAACACCATGCGCCCCAATCGTTCGTAGCGCTGATTGCCGATGCGTCGTCCGAAATCGTGAAGCTCGTACGCCGGGAAGAAAACATCCAGATGGTGGTTCTGAACGCTGACGCCCGGCCAGCCGACTGAGACGAAATCGTTTTCAGCGCAGATCGAGCCAGACCGGAACCCCGTGTTCCAGAAATAGACGAAGGTGAGTATCCAGTCCGCCGCCAGTACTTTTCAACAAGGGCGGCGGCGGCATCAAGGCAACGCCGATCAGAGCTTGTTTTGAACGCTTCCAACAGGCCAACGACGCAGGGGATGCCTGCCGCTGTGGCGGAGGGGGAGGCGGGCATTCCCCGCTCGTCCCAGAAGACCGGATAAACGCCTTGCGGGAGCAGCGAGGATTCTTTCAGAAGGAAGTCTGCGCAGCCGTTCAAAGCCTGGCGCCATGCGGCGGGAACCTCCAGGGACGAGTCGGTAAAAAGGCGGATGACCTTCCCAAGATCCGCCACAGTTTCGCCGAAGGCGCGGCTGGAGATGTCGGAATCGCTTCCCTTCCAGCGGCGGTCATCGATGTAATAATAGTTGTAGCGGAGTCCTGGAGTTTCAGTCTGGCTACCCTTGATGTAGAAGTCAACAAGCATCCGGCATTTCTCGACCATTTCTGGCTCATGCCTCTCGATGCCGAGCTTGGCGGCACACCAACCGAGACGCATGCTCTGACCCGTCCATCCGTAGAGGAAATAGGGAGGGTGGGGATAGTTGTTATGTGGATAGTGTGTTCCCTGCGACAGGCATAGGAACCCGCAGGAGTCGGCATACGCGCGCCAGCGCCCCATCAAGGCGTTCGCTTTCAGCTCGATCACCTTGTCGAGCGAAAGGCACGGGACGGATTTAGGACGGAGGATGCGTTCGCCAGTACTCACGATGCTCCGAAAGGCATGTCCGGGATGGTTGGCGAGACCGAACTCAACAAAACACGTTTTCCTCAGAATGTCGCCATGATGTAAAAGATGATATCCAGTGGTCAACGGCACGGCTCGGCACTGGGCCCCGTAGGTCATGTCTTTCTTCCCATTCAGAGCCAGAATCCCTGATGCGCAAAGGATCCGGAGGCCTTCCGGAACGCGGCCGCACCCCAGACTCCATTCCGCATCGCCGCTCATTGGCATGGAATAGAGGGAGGCGAAGATAGGGGCGCCGTCCTGCAGCCATTCCACGTTGACGCAGGGTATGGGAAACCGTGTCTCCTCGCAGACTAGTACAATATATAATTTAAAGTTTCGGATATAATCGCTTCAATTTTATCCGTGCG
>CAIQLG010000059.1 GCA_903872565.1 uncultured Lentisphaerota bacterium
AAAAATAATTTAAACAGGTGATTATGTGCATGAAGTGACATCGGAATGTTTTTTTCTGGAAAATGGATGAAGAAAAGTAGGCGGTGTGATGAAAAGTTTTTTTTGTAATCACAAAAAAAGGCTTTTCGAGCACCGTCTAGCTATTCATACATGTTCGGATTCGTACCTGAGCAATATAAATTCTTTTCGCAAGAGTTTGATTCTGAAGATGAAATATTGAAAGGTTGTGAAGATGCCGATTATATAGGATTCTCATTGACTAGTTTTCAAGTTAATGAGGCCTTAAGGTTGATTGTTAAGATAAAAAAGATAAATAGGAATGCCAAGATTATCTGGGGTGGGTATGGTGTTAATGGATTTTCTTCCGAAAAGATTATTGAGTTGTACGGGAAATATGTTGACTATTTTATACAGGGACCTGGTGAAGATGGCTGGGTTAGAATTCTTACTGATTCCAATTCACCAAGAGTAATCAGAAGCCAGATAATAACTGATTTTGATAAATATCCATACCCAGACAGGGATTTAATACGGATTGACAGGAATCTTAAAAAACTAATGGATTTGGAGGGAGTACGTAAAACATCGATGGAAATGCAGCGCGGCGGTTGCCCATTCAAATGTAAATTCTGTGCTGCTGGCTCATTTCAAAATAAAAGAGGTTGGAGATCTGCCGATAATATTATTGGTGAGATGGAGATTCTAAGAGACAAATACGGTATGGACAAAGATAGTATGGTACTTATGTCAGATGCGGAAATATTGATTGATGAACAAATTGTTAAAATGGCAGAGATGAAAGTTGAACGTAACATTGATTTTAAATTTGGGATGAATGTGGTTGCTTCAACAATTATACAATCAAATAAAATAAAATATCTTGAAAAGCTGGCGAAAGCAGGATGTTCCGAAATATGGATGGGAGTTGAAAGCGATCCTACGCTAATGCATTTGACTGGAAAGCCTATATCTCCTGAAAAAATAAAGAGCGCATTTAAAATAACAAAAGACCTCGGATTCATAAGAAAGGCATATTTCATCCTGGGTTTTACAGAAGAGGAGACTGAGCAGACGATTCTTAATAGAATCCCTTTCGTTGAAGAACTGGATCCGGATATAGTCGGATTTACTATTTATATTCCAGTTCCAGGTAGTCCTGGATATAATCATGAGAAACACGGAAACATTGATTTTGAGAAATCTTGTGAATATCAGAATTTATTCACTAGAACTAAGACGCTTAGCAATAGTGATCTGCGTTATTGGCAGAAATATCTAGTGGACTATTTTAAAGAGAAAGCTACCTATAGACAAAAAGAAGATACATCAAATAAATTAAAGATTGGGAATAAAAAATGAAAACAATAATCCTTGCAGGTGGAAAAGGCACCCGTCTAGCTCCATATAATACCATTTTCCCAAAACCATTGATGCCACTAGGTGACAGAGCGATTTTGGACATAATAATTCAACAGCTAGAGCATCTCGGTTTCTCTGATATAATAATAAGCCTAGGTTATCTCGGTGAATTGATAGAAGCCTATATTAGAAACGGTTCTCCGCATGTTGTTAAGGCGAATATTTCATTTGTAAGAGAAAGAGAACCACTTGGGACAGTTGGTGCACTCTCTTTAGTGCATGGACTCGATGAAACATTTATGAGCATAAATGGCGATACGTTAACGACCTTAGACTACAGGAAATTAGTGGAGCATCATAAGAAAAGTAATTCAATAATGACTATAGCAGTCAATAAAAAGGATATAAAAATAGATTTTGGTGTGATTGAAACTAATGAGAATGATTTTTTAGTCAATTTCACAGAAAAACCCCATTTTCAATATAAAGTTGGAATGGGAGTATATGTTTATGAACCTGAAGTCTTGAAATATATAGCTCCCGGGCAAAGATTTGATTTTCCGGATCTTGTCTGGAAAATCCTTGAAGACGGCAAAAGAATATCGACTTATAATTCCGATGATTATTGGTTAGATCTTGGGACACATATGGATTACGAAAAAGCGCAAAGTGAATATGAATTAATGAAAGGCAAATTGCTTCCTGTCTGAAAGGTAGTAACCGTTCACGGTTACCAAATTTGACGCTGGAAATCCAGCGGATGCCTATAAGATAGCATCGTTTTTCGGTAGCTTACAAGTAATCTCTTAAAAAAATCCGTTTATTTTCAAATCGGGGCTGGTATCACATCGACACC
>CAIQLG010000060.1 GCA_903872565.1 uncultured Lentisphaerota bacterium
TTATTGAATTCAAAGGGTGACCACTTTAGCCACCGCAATGAATATACAGGAGATTATGTTGAGTTCCCGTATTATAACTCATTGGAATTCAACATTTCAAAACAGCAACTCAACATAATAACTCACTACACATAATATGCGACAATCTTTTACTGAAAGGGACTGAATATCTCAAAAGAAAGCACACCTCGGGGCTCGAACTCGAAGATGAGATTTTCGAGGCAGTCGGCAGGATCCCTCACCATTGGATTTCCATAGACCGCAATATTCATCGGCTCAAATGCCAGGTGATATCGAAAGACGAGGCCAGAACTGTTGTAATGCAGGCCTCGGAATTCGGCATAGTCCCGGACCGTGATGTAATGCCAGTTTTCAGGGAGTTCCTTGCTCCCAGGCATGAAGAGTTCAGACAATCAACCCGCTGGAGCCTGTACAACGCATTCACGGAAGTAGCAAAGAAATACTCTCCGGAAAAGCACGGGAAATTTTACTCCGGATTGAATTCTATTTTCGATGTGAATTAGAAAATTGGAGAGGAAGAGAATCCGCAACTGCGGATTCTCTCTCCGCTCTTCTTTTTTTACGAATAAGAAATATGTTAACCAATGGAGAACATTTTATGGTATGTCCGATTGAAAAAGTTTCATTCAGCCTCGGCGATGTCTATCTAACGCCCGGGGTACTCGATGCCCTGCAGAAGTCAGGGGAAGTTCCGGAAAAGTTCCTTTTCATGCACGAATCCGGAGACTGGGGAATCCTGGGAGAAGACGACAAGGCACTAAATGATGAAGCGCTTCGCTCCGGTGGAAGAATCCTCAGCGCATATCTCACCGGAAAAGGTGCAAAACTATATGTCATCACCGAGGAGGACAGATCCTCGACTACAATAACGCTTGCGGAAGAATATTAACTCCCATTTGTACAGTTAGCAAGTTGACCGGGGCGCGGCAAGTAAAGTTTCCATTTCAAAGCCGCCCGATCCGCGGCTCCGTGTCCAACTCTTCGTTAGGGCCGTTTGTCGTTTAGAAATGAGAGGAAGGTTCTTCCGAATTCAGTCACCGTAAGCGGGCGCTTACCAGACTGTTCAGTTACTATGTGCTCAACCTTCGTGGCGTACTCAGCGAAATCCTCAAGATCGCCAATGCAAATTAGAAATCGTGCATCAAGGTCTTGCAGAAATGACCGAAACATGGCGCGATCAAGCGATATGGCAGTTAACGACTGAAATCGCGAATAGACCTGGTCAAGGTTTTCCAGTCGTGTTAGTTGTCCCGCGTGTTTTTCAATGCCTGCGAGTATCTTTAGATGCGTCACGCTTAATTCGTCGATGTAACGAATAAATTGGAATACAAGATCCTCTGAAACGCATTTTGGATCAGCAGCCGACACGAGCGCATTGCTGAGCGCTTCGAGTTTTTCTCGTTGATGATTTTTGAGAGCCAGAATCGTTGTTTGGTAAAGAAATGAAATGAATGACTCGTCGTCTTCAAGTGATTCGGGGAGGCGTGAGAATCGCTCTCGAATTTCTTCAATAGCGCGGCCGACCTCATTCATCCACGCTTGCTTGCGCTTCTCAAGAGGGTTGAGGTAAAGATTTCCCACCTCAGAAATCATACCTCCAGCAATCGGAATGGTAGATACAGCGCCCTTGACGAGCGCCGCTGCCAATTCTGCTTTCGGATCTGTTGGTGGTTTCATGAGACTCCGTGTCCTAACTCGTTAATTGAGCGACTTGGGAAAAAATACACCTTTTCCACGATTTTACAAACCCCGATTCCACCCCTCAGCCTCCAGTCTCCGTGTCCATGCTTACTACGCCCTGACAGGCAAACCCTGTAGATATGAAAGTGGATATTGGCGCTTAGGCGTTCGCGGAGACCGTCTCAGGCATACGGATAAGGCAGTATTCACGCAAGACAGAAAAAACATATGTGATACGAATTTCGCAGAAACACCTAAACTTTCCGGATTCCCTGTGGCTATATCAATTGACGGGACAAGATACCATCGAGGTGAACTATGAGGATTGAATATCACAGCAATAGCGATAGCCAGGGAAGATGCAGATTTGCTCTGTATTGGATGTCAGATTATCACCCAGGAGACCCAAGGGGCGAATATCGCACGGCGGAAAGAGGTCAATATTTCTTCGCCGATCCTCGTAAACATGGATTTTCCAGACCAGAGGAATCCTCCGGCAAACCGAAAATTCAGGAATCGCTTGGACATAAGATGTCCTAGTCAACGTATAAGTTAAGGAACATGAAAGTGAAAAAGAAATATCAAAGATTTGTTTCAAGGAACTGGCGCAAGGCTAAATGCCGAGCTTCCAGAACTGTTGAATTTGCGAAATTCGCAGTCCGTCTGTCAGGGAAAGCCCTACTCCTGATATCCGCACTGTTCCTGCTGGGCATCGTCTCAGCTTTAGCAAAATTTGCAAAGGAAAAGAGAACAAAGGATCTGTCCACGAATTATACGAATGTTCACGAATGTAGATGGAA
>CAIQLG010000061.1 GCA_903872565.1 uncultured Lentisphaerota bacterium
GCTACCGAAAAACGATGCTATCTTATAGGCATCCGCTGGATTTCCAGCGTCAAATTTGGTAACCGTGAACGGTTACCATCTTGGAAGGTTTGAGCCTTGCGATCGTGTCGGTGCTCTTGTATTCCCCCTCTTCCCCCTGCTCTGTCACCTTCTTTTTTATGGCGAAAGATTTTTTCCCGCGCAGGTGCTCCATCTCAGTTCCGACTTCGATGTCTTTGAAAGAAATCCCTGTCAAGCTCATAATGGTGGGTGTCTTTTGCCCTCCGAATTTCGGGAGTATGGTGTCTATTTCCACAATGACCTGGTCCCAGGAGGAAAGTCTCCTTGTCGGTTCTTTGTCCATTAGCCGGTAAAGAAGCTTGACCAGCAATTCTGGGACCGTGGGATCGCAGATTGAAGGGTTCGGAACTGGCAAATCAGGGATTGATTCAGAATCCACATTTTCATAGGGATGTCTTCCAGTGAGCAACACATGTAATATTCCGCCAAGGGAATATATGTCGCAGGAGGGCGAATCCGCCTTGCCATGTTTCACGAATTCCGGGCTCATGTAGCGGGAGTCCCAAACATTGAAACCGTTCTCGAGCAAAGTGTAGTCTTTCAGAAGGAAGTCGTATATTCCGACATTAAGTATCTGCACATCTCCGGCCTCGTTGATGCATATGTTGCCGGGGATTATATTCTGATGGAGGATAGCTCCTCCCTCCCAGGCTTTTTTAAGAGCCACGGCGCAGGTTCTCAGTATATTGAGTGAGTCCAGGTACTCGAAAATTCTGTGTTCGAAAATGAATTCGGAAAGATGTCGGTAGCCTTCGAGATGCTCGAAAGTGAAATAGACTTTGTCTGAGAGAATTGATCTGTCTATCAGGGCGGGGAATTCGGGAAGGTTCAAAGTCCCCGACTTTACAACAGTGTCGTAGAAGCGTTCGGGAGTCGAGACATTTCTAAGGAAAAAGGTGCTGGGGATTCTGATTATGACCGTCTTTCTCCTCACCTTCTCGATCCCCGCCGCGTAATAGCTGTTCCACAGCAGATTGGAGTCAAAATGCTCCTGGATGGAATAACCCAGAAAGTCGGTTCCCTCTTGGATTACCAGGTCTGGCATTATGATTGCGCCGGAACACAACGGACAAACAAGTGCCTGCCCCACATAAGATTCGTCCGCCTGTATTTCCGCATCACACAGATTACATCTAAAGTCATACATATGGGGCTCCTTTCCTTATAATAATTTAATCGTACAGAAAATTGTATTCCAAAAAAGCTCACAAGCCGGAGACTTGTGCTACTTCAATATTTTTTTTCGAGTTTTTCCAGCCAGAGATTTGCCTCAGCGTCCGAAGGCATGCGCCAGTCCCCCCTGGGAGAGAGGCATATCGTGCCGACCTTGGGGCCGTCAGGGATACAGCTTCTCTTGAACTGCTGGGAGAAAAATCGTCTTATGAAAACGGCAAGCCATTTCAGGATTTCCTTTTTCTGATATTTTCCCGCGAACGCTTTTTGGGCAAGATGCAGTATCTTGTCGGGTTCCGCCCCGTATCTGACAAAGTGATATAGGAAGAAGTCGTGCAGCTCGTAGGGGCCAATGAGCTCCTCCGTCTTCTGTGCGATGGCTTCTCCATTTTTCCCCGGAACAAGCTCGGGTGTGACAGGAGTGTCAATTATGTCCTCGAGGATTTCTCCAAGTTTCGGAGACGAATTTTCCGCCACCCATTTGATTATATACCTGATGAGAGTTTTCGGCACGCCGCAGTTGACGGAATACATGGACATATGGTCTCCGTTGTAGGTTGACCATCCGAGCGCGATTTCCGAAAGGTCTCCGGTGCCTATCACCAGTCCATTCTCGCGGTTCGCGAGATCA
>CAIQLG010000062.1 GCA_903872565.1 uncultured Lentisphaerota bacterium
CAGGCAGGCGTAGTAATCGTTGAATCCTGCCGCAGCCGTGCCCGTCGCCCGGGTGCCGTCGGCACACAGCGCGAAATATTCCGGATGTGCCTTTTTGAACTCCTCCCGGCCATTCACATGGTTCAACCCGTGCGCATAAGGAAGCTCCAGTGAGCAGTCAACGCCACTTCGCAACTTATACAGCATGCCGTCCCTGCTGCCGCCTTTCCAGCTTGGTGCCCAGTCGCCCATATCCCGATACGGAAAATCGGGCTTAACGGTCTTGTTGACGGCGGGCAGCGCAATCGTCTTCAGGCTTGGAACTATTTCGCCCAGGTCGCCGGGCATGTACCAGCGCACACCCAAGCCGCGCAGGAACTCGTACACAGCGTTCAGCGTCCCGCGTTCGTCAAGTTCCCACATGCCAATGGTCGGACTGTAGCCCCACCACCCCGGGGCAACATTCCCCCAATGCTCGCCGGTTCGCTCGTCCCATGCCTTGAGCGCCTTAGGATCAGGATACTGGTGATCAGCGTATTCGGACAGCGCGAAATCCTTGTCATGGCCAAGGAGCACCAGATAATCCTTGCCCGAGACCATCCGGAAGGCGCCGCCTTTGAGCCCTTCGTCCGAGATGTTGAGCTTGTCGGTTTCCGTGCTCCGGCCCACATAGATGTGCGCAGGCACGTCAGGGCCTGGCGTGGTCGTGATCGCCAGCTTGGCTCCGCTGATCTTTTCGATGTAGGTGCACAATTCCAGTGCGGCAAGTTTCGCCGCGCGCAGCGGCTTCTCGGCAATCACTATATCGGCTTGGGCTTGACCATCCTTGACGAGATATGCCTCGCCGAACGCGGACTTTGCCGCCATCCATCCGCACAAGCCTAGAACCAGCAACGCTCCGCGCCCAAAATACGACATGGTACTGTTTCTCATCTCTAATTTCCTCCTGCATGATTTGGCAAAGGCTTTTTCATCCTTCACTTTTTTGTTAATTCTTCATTTTATAAACGGCCATTTACGACCCGGCTGTCCGGTTGTAAAAACATTTTTACCTCTTGTGGTGCTCCTACTCCCTGGCACCGTGCTCCTGAAGTAGCCGGACAATGTCCTGTTGACGATTCAGCGTAGCTCTCGTCAGCGATGTCAAGCCGTTCTTGTTACGGGCGTTGACATCAGCACCCTTCTGCACCAGCACCTTGACAATCTCCAGGTGCCCATTAACCACGGCCCCCATCAACGGTGTCAATCCGTGTTTGTTGCTGGCGTTGACATTGGCACCCTTCTCCACGAGGTGCTTGACAATCTCCAGGCTTTCCAGATGCCCATTGATCGCCGCCTTCATCAGCGGTGTCACGCCCTCGTTATTGGCGGCGTTGACATTGGCGCCCTTCGCCACCAGTAATGCGACACTATACGCAAACCCGCACCCAGCAGCCAGAATCAACGGTCTCATCCCGTCCTTATCTACGGCGTTGACATCCGCGCCCCGCTCCACCAGAAACTCGACAATGTCCATATTCCCACTTCCCAGCACCGTGGCATTCATAAGGAGCGTCGTGTCGTGATCATCCCTGGCGTTTAGATCCGCGCCATTCTCCACCAGATATTCAACCACAGCCCAATGCCCTTTGTCAGCCGCCCGTATCAGCGGTGTTCGGTTGTCTCTATTCCTGGCGTCGATGGCCACGCCCTGATGCAAATGCCGTTTAATGTCGTCCAGATCGCCCTGCGTGGCGGCCTGATGGATCGTTTCGTAATTCATGGAGTCATCCTTTCATGTTCTGTTAGCGTTGCTGGAATCCACAGCAGATATCCAATGCCCTAGGCCCGATCCACCCGGATCGGCAGGGCATAAATGCGATTTCGTTCCCACGAGTCCGCCGGGACGGGCTTCCAGCCGAACGGCGTGCGATCATAAATATAAAGCAGGCGGTCCGGTGCCAGCGGGACCACCTGCGTGTAGGACGTGGTCTGGCTTTCGCCGTCAAACAGTTCGCCATCGGTTATGTGGTGGCCGACATCCATGACCGCGTTGTGATGAGCCGTGACATCCACCGGCAGCCATTTATCGCCCAGCCCGTCTTCGCAGAGCCAGAGGAACAGCCCGGGGCGGCCAGCGGAAAGCGCCAGCAGGCCGTTGTCCAATCGGCGCAGGCAAGGGTAGACGCTGAACGGGGCGATGCGCTGAGGTGCCGCCCAAGTCCGCCCGCCATCGGAGCTGCGCGTCTGGATCATTGGCCGGTTGCCGTAACGTCCATTGCCCGTGCGGGCCACACAAAGAATATCGCCGTCCGCCAACTGGACCAGGCTGGCCTCGTTCGCGCCCTCGACCATGTCCGGCGTGGCGTATGCCGAGAAAATCTCGCTGACATATCGCCAGGTATGCCCCTCGTCGCGTGACTCGATCGCCACGACACAATCCTTTTCATCCCCCTCGTAGCCCCCGTAAGCAGTGGCAAGCAAGGCGGTTCCCATCCGAACGACATCTCCATTCAAGTTTATCCCCAGCGGCCATTCCCGACTCCAGCGGCCCTCGTTCGGGGAACGTTGCCGATTGCATGGAAAACCTTCGACGAACACGGTATTCGGTTCCAGCGTGTAGCGCCGACCGCCATTGGACAGGACGACATAGTGGAGTCGCGCCCGGCGCGACTGTCCGGGCGGATCTGGCGGTCCATTGAACCCGGTGCCGGCGATACAGCCGTCGCCCCGAGGAAAATGCAAAATGGCGCTATAGGAAGCTTCGTACTTGAACGGCCATGTGGCACCCTCATCCGTCGAGAGCGCATGCATCGTCGCGGACACCGCATTCGAGGCGCTGTCGGCGTTGAGCGACCAGCGGACCAAGACCTCGCCCGTGTGAAAGCGATCTGCGGCAAACGGAAACCAATAGTGGCCGATGCCCTCTCCAACGACCACCGGTTGCCCCAATGTCACCTTTATATTCCCAACACCTATTTGCTTCATCGCCATCTCCTTTTTTATTATAACCACATTTCTTGAAGACGATTTTGCAACATGCTATTCAGCAATAAGTTGCATATGAGCGTCCCATCGGCATTCTAGTTTACCATTTTTGTTGTTATCGAACCCCGCCGCCTTTTCTCGGCAGCCGGGGCTGGCGGATCCGGTTCACACGGCTATTTTGACCACCACTTTCTTCACCTTCATCGGCTGATCGGCGGCCAGGCCTGGCATATGCGCATCATGAGGGAAAAAGACAAGGAACATGCCCGGCTGCGCGGTAAGAAAATCCCCGGTGCCTTTCAGCATTTCAGCATCCTTGGTTTCGTCATATGGCGTGACCACCTGCAGATGGTCAATGGGCGCATAGCCCATCTTCTCAATCCCCGAGACGATATACTGCACATCAATGTACTTGCGGTGCGCTTCGAACAGCGCGCCAGCATCCCATTGCCGAGTGTTGTTCTCTCCGACCCCCGCGTATAATTTTCTGCCGTCAAGTTCATAGCTGCCCGCAGGCAGCGTTTGAAAATCCGTCTTGGCCAGGTACTCCAGCGCCTTGGCCAAGTGTTTGTTTTTGCTGTACAGTTTTGCGTTCCCGATACGATCGATGATCATGACATACTCCTTTATAAATTGTTTAACTTAACGTCCACTACGGACACCTACCTATATAAGCTTCTTGGATTTGAAGAAATCGGCCAAACGCTCCATGTCGGCATCGGTCAGATTATGATATGGCCTGGGGCGCCAGCGCTTGGCCAGGCCATAGAGTTCCAGAACGCCATGCATGCCAGCATCGAAACCGCCGGTCAATCCGGAAATGGCATCGAAGAATGGCATATCGTAATCGCGGATCACTCCGACGGCGCCCGGCACGTCGCCTGCCGTCCAGGCTTTCCAGTAACGCCAGGCGATTTCAGGCTTGAAGGTCAAGAAAGTAGAAAGATAGCCCACGCAGCCATATGGCGCCATATTCAGGTGGTTCTGCTTGAGACCGCCGGCCCATATGGCGCATCGCTCATGCGCCAGCAAGCCCAGCCTCCGGGCAAACTCGCCACAGAAGTCATCCTTGATCGAAACCAGGTTTTTCGAGCGGGCCAGCGCAAGTTCAATTGTCTTAAGGGCAAAAGCACTTCCACGGGGAATAAAGACACCGGTCACAAGCATCATCGGCAGATGGCGTCCCACCGCAACATAATGATCGGCAAGCGACTCCGGCGTGCCGGAGGCGGCCCAGTCTGGAGGCAGAACCATCACGACATCAGCGCCGACCTGTGCGCAATATTTTGCAAAGGCGACGGCCTGCTTGGTGTCGTAGTAGCGATCGGCCGCCACCACCAAGGCGCGCCCTTTGACATTCTTCACCGTGGCCTTGGTCACATCGGCAATCTCCTGGTCGCTCATGGCAATCAGGTGGCTGTCGCCCGCCGTCAGTACCACGGCCCTGGCACCGGCCTGGATGACAAACTCAGTCATTGTCCGCAAACCTGGGTAGTCAATCTCCCCATTCTTCAGAAAGGGAGTGCGCAGGGTTGGGATCGGCCCCGTCAACGCGTTGCGAATCTCAGTTTTCGACATCATACTTCATCTCCTTGGGTTATTTTAAAATCCGTGCAACAAATTGTTCCTGTCATTTTGGTTTTCATCCACATGAGTAGGCGGCCTGGCCTAGGCCGAAGCGCCCGTTCTCGGCTTCCATGTTGCAGCCTTCAACGTCCTTCAGTCCTATAATCGGACGCTCGGGTGGCGTTTTCGCCATTGTGAAGAACTCATCCCGATGCCCCATCCGTTGCATTGCTGGCCAGAGAGTGTCCATCGGGTCAGAATCCCAAAGCGCGATCCCAGAAGCGCCTGCCGGATACAGCCATGTGGGCGCCTTGTTCAACAGAGCTTTACGAGATTCCCCGTTACTGCACACAAATCCCGGAATGCAGCGGCAGTTATGCGCATTGGCGGCGGCGATGATGGCCGGATCCATGCCTGCTTTTCCTACCGAGCCGACCACCGAATCTAGCAGACCTTCGCGAATCCACGTCTCCACATCAAGTCCAGAATACGCGCGTCCGGCCGCTGTCTGCTCCTGATACCACGCGCTCAGTTCCAGTCGCTTGCCCTTGGCCGCGCCCACCTCGTCCAACACCCGGCGAGCATCGCGGACAAACTCATTGAGGTAACGAAAGCGTATCTGGCACAGACGCGGATCATCGAGCGGCAAATCTCGCGCATCAGCATTGTATTCCTTTCGGAAATCGTCCAGCACCGGCTGTTCCCAGGCCACGAACAGCGGTCCGCGGTTAAAGGCCAGCGATGCGCCATCAATATCGAACAGCTCCGCCGACTCGCGGATGATGCCCAGCATGAGAGAGCGCACTTCCGGATACGCATAACTTGTCTTTTCGACCGGCGTGCCATCGGCCATGCAGAGGCGGAACTGCGGGTGGGCTCGGACAAAGCCGCCGTCAAAGAGACCAGTTACGCGTTGCGGCGGAAGATGGCCGGACATGCCAAGCCGGAACATTGCCTCGAATTTAAGACCCATGCCATGTACATGTTCGGCCACAACGGCCTGTGGAATTATACCTTTAGCCTCAAGACAGCTAAGACTGTCTTGTGCAATAACCATACCCATTTGAAACGGATTGTTGCACAGGGATTTATTTCTGCTGTTACCGCTTCGCCCCATGTATGTGCCGACTTTCGAGGGGTAGTTCGTTGCTTCGCCGCAACAAAATGCCCATGTCACTTTGCCGACATCCGAGTTGCGATATGGCTCGACCAATTCCAAAATATGTTCCCGGGAATGGTATTCAAGGTTACAAAGATAGGAAATGCCATCGTTTGTTGCCTGGACAGTGCGTGTGTCGGCTCGCCCCCTGTCAGCCTGTAGTGCCTGAACCGCTCCCTCGCCCAACGGCGTCAATCGGATGTAGGCGATATAAGCTTTCTGCGCGAACGCTCCGCCGATCTTGCCAAATACCAGACTGCGCCCAGTAAGATCTGCGTTTTTGAAGTGTGCCTCTTTAAGCAGGCTTGCCCCATCTTTCGGCTGGGTGCCGAACACGGGCTCCGGTTCGCTGATACGGAAAAAACACGGATCGTTGTCGAGCTTGACCTTGACTGTCGTTGCGCCGTCATAGTCGTGCTTGGGAATCCAGAATCCGATACTGACGGCATGCCAGCCCGAGGCATTCAGCGGCAAAGTCACCTCCGGTGCCGCCACATAGGACGGCGCGCCGAGCATCACACCGCTTTGCGGCTCGGCATCGTATGTCCGATAGGCCAGAAGCTGCCATCGGTTCCGGCTCTCGCGTTTAGAGATCGCCGATGCCGGCTTGCAATGGCTCATGTCTGAAATAACGATGTCACTACCCGATTTTTTGCCTTCAGATTTACTCATGTCAATTTTCTCCTTTATTGTTAATCTGATGCTGTTTTTGTTTGCTTTCAATCATGCGGATGCTCCATCCGAATTGTTCCACATCGGATCTATACACCTGACTTCGAACTGCTTGCCAATAGCTATCTTACAAACCAACGCATTGAGAATCGACCTTCAGTCCTAATAAATTCATGAGTGTATGGGTTGACTATCAGCTGATGAACAATTCCATCGGTACGTGGCAGTACCCAGCCACAATTCCAATTATTACTTTTATACCTCAACGGATTACCGGGGGCGATACGCACCAGCGGCTGAGATTCGCCTCCCAGGAATCCGGACTGCTCGTGGTTGTAAATAGAATGCAACTCGACAAAGACTTCATGGGCTATTGGCATCTGGCCGGGAAGAACAAGATCGGCACAGAGGTTCTTGATTCCAACCTTGATGCTGGCGCCATTCCGGAAAGCATTCTGGAGTTGAAGAAGAGATCCGCTGGAAATATTGCCATTCACATCATGTGCCAATACTTCCTGCCATGTGTCACTTACCCACCACGCATATTCGCCAAAGTCGTAAGTAAAGTTCTCGCTTGGGCAAGGCGAATTGGTATCCCAGGCGTTTATAACCTTATATTTCCCTGCAAAATCAGTCGCCGGTTTTGCGACTCCTCTACGGTCGTCCAAAAAAAGGCGCCCCACACCATTTTGACAATTCGCGTTGTTTACAAAAAAAGACAGCGATGGTGTTCCTCCGAAACCCAGCGAGCAATTCGCAGGATAACGAGTCGTCTGAATGCCGGCAACCTGCTTGTCCTCCAGAAGATACACGTTCGAAAAACACATTATTTCCTGCACCAGTCCTTCACGCGAATCTGGCACGCTCATATGCTCGCCGTAATCAAATGTTGTGTATCCTTTGAGATCGGCTCCATGCGAGATCATCTCTGCGAGAGCATGCAAGCTACCAAAAATAATTTCCCGTCGTTCATTGTACCTCAAAGGACAAATCCATTTACTCATGATGCTGTTTCCCTTTTTAAAAATTATAACCGCTTGTAACTGTTTAAATACTAAATATTCAAACACGGTTTTCCATAGTCCGGTTCACTTCATCCGCACTTTCTGAAAACCCATTCATTTCTTCCTGCAAACTTATCCGCATGAGTAGGCGGCCTGGCCTAGGCCGAAACGGCCGTTCTCCGCTTCCATGTTGCAGCCCTCCACGTCTTTCAGCCCTATAATAGGTCGCTCTGGCGGATTCTCCGCCATCGCGAAGAACTCGTCCCGATGCCCCATCCGCCGCAGGACTGGCCATAACTCGCCCGCTGGAAGTGTGTCCGAGTCCCAAAGTGCGATCCCGTCTATGCCTGCCGGATACAGCAATTTAGTCGCATTGGTCAACAGACCTTTACGACTTTCGTGCGTTGTCCCGCCGCTGCATACAAGTCCGGTAATGGCTCTGCACCCCTGCGCATTGGCGGCGGTTATGATGGCTGGATCCATGCCGGTATTGCCGCCGACCGACCCGACAAGCGAATCGAGCAAGCCTTCGCGAATCCACGTCTCCACATCAAGTCCAGAATACGCGCGTCCGGCCGCTGTCTGCTCCTGATACCACACGCTCAGTTCCAGTCGTTTGCCCTTGGCCTTGCCCACCTCGTCCAGCACCCTGCGGGCATCGCGGACAAACTCGTTGAGGTAACGGAAGCGAATCTGGCACAGACGCGGGTCACCAAGTGGCAATTTCCGGGCATCCTCCTTGAATTCCTTCCGGAAATCGTCCAGCACCGGCTTTTCCCAGGCTACGAACAGCGGCCCACGATTAAAGGCCAGAGACACGCCATCAATATCAAACATCTCCGCCGACTCGCGAATAATGCCAAGCATGAGCGCACGCACTTCTGGGAATGCATAGCTTGCCTTTTCCACAGGCGTGCCATCGGCCATGCAGAGGCGGAACTGTGGGTGGCTTTCGACAAAGCCCTTCCGCCCCGTCGGGAACCAGCGCTGTGGCGGCACGTGGCCAAACATGCCGAGACGAAACATTGCCTCAAACTTCAGCCCCATGCCGTGAACCTGTTCGGCCACAATGGCCTGGGGAATACATCCATCGGCTGCCAATTGCCTGAGACTTTCCTGCCCTACGTTGTGGCTGCCCTTCCGGACTCCACCCAGGAAAATACCGACTTTCGAAGGATAATTGACGGTGTCGCCGTAACAAAATGCCCACGTCACTTTGCCAACGTCTGAATGGCGATAAGGTTCCACAAGTTCCAGAATCTGTTCCCGTGTCCGGTATTCTCCGCCGAAGAAACTGATCCCGTCAATCGTGGCCTGGACAATACGGGTGTCGGGCCGGGACCTGTCAGACTGCAATGCCCGTACTGCTGCATCGTCAAGAGGAGTCAGCCTTACGTAAGCGATATACGCTTTCTTCGCGGAGGTTCCTCCGATTTTGGCGAAGACGAGGCTGCGGCCCGTCAGATCTGCGGTCTTGAAGTGGACCTCTTTGAGGAGGCTTGTTCCATCTTTCGGCTGGGTGCCAAACACAGGCTCAGGCTCGCTGATCCGGGTGAAACACGGATCGGTGTCGAGCTTGACCTTGATGGTTGTTGCGCCGTCATAGTCATGCTTGGGAATCCAGACCCCGATGCTGATGGCATGCCAGCCCGAGATGTCCAGAGGCAAAGTCACCTCCGGTGCCGTCACGAACGACGGCGCGCCGAGCATCACACCGCTTTGCGGCTCGGCATCGTACGTCCGATAGGCCATAAGCTGCCATCGGTTCCGGGTCTCGCGTTTCGAGATCGCCGACTTGGGCTTGCAATGGCTCATGTCTGAAATAATGATGTCAGTGCCCGTTTTCCCACCTGTAGATTCACTCATGTCAATTTTATCCTTTATTTTAATCTGACACTATTTTTGTTTGTTTTCAATATATACGGAAATTAGTGCATGTAAATATTCAGTAAAGTATGCATCAAATTAACCTTCCCTAATAAATTTTCAAGAAATTTTCAAAAACCCCAATTATTGCTTGCATTTCGCTTTTACGGGTATATTGTGCGTGGTAATACGCACAATATTAACAAATCCCGGAAAGGTGGCAAAAATGAAAAAGGTCGAAAGGCTGAAGGCGAAGCTGATTGAAAATCTGGATTTTCTATCTGGGTCGGTGGTGATGTACCGTTCGAAAAGCGGAACCTGAGGATTTCCTCGCTCGAAGAAGAGCTTAGGGTTGAGACGGCTACAAACAAGTCTCTTGAGCTCGAATGCGCCGCTCTCCGTTCCGAGCTCAGGACGGAAAAGGACAGGGCGAACAAGTTCGCGTCAATGCTCTTCAGTCTGAAAAGCGAGAAGCTGAAGATTGCGG
>CAIQLG010000063.1 GCA_903872565.1 uncultured Lentisphaerota bacterium
AAAATACGGTTAAATGATAATTTTGTGTTTTTTGACAACTTTTGACAGGACGGGAAGCACGGACAGAAGCACGAGGTGGGCAAAATCCGATCTATTGAGTTGTGAATTTTAAAAAATATGCCGTTTTCGTTCAGCAACTAATTAGCAAAATTAGTTGGTCAACAAATTACTCTAATTTAGCGAATTATAAAGCGAAATGCGGTAAGAATATTTTGGAGGATGGTCTTGGTACGGTTCGTCCAAAATTAGCCGGGATTACGGATAAGACTGATATATAATATGACTCTACTGAAAAAAATAACAAAAAAGGCTATAAAATTTATATTGGTTTGTGTTTGTACTTTTCTTTTTTTAATACCTAAGTTAATACTTAGGATTCTTAATGATAGAGTTATTAATATTAGATTTCTAAAAAATATGAATACCGCTCGGATTGGACACCTGTGTGCGGAACCTGATTGCTATATAAAAGAGGAGCTATTGGGACTGCATCCAAAATACTTTACAATAGCTTTTGCACCTAAAAATACTGTTGCGAATGCATATTTACTTAAGTATTGGTCTCAGTACATAAAGTTTATTACAAATCCATACCTTTGTAGAATCTTAAAACGATTTATGTCTTATCCGTCGCTTGAATATGATGTGCAGAGATATTGTGTGGCAATTAATAAAACTGCAGATATCGTCAAGATCCAAACTTTATGGTGTGATTGTGCACCGTTGCTTAAAATCAAATCAGAGGATATACTCCGCGGAGAAAATTATTTAAAGAAAATGGGATTACCTTCAGGCGCTTGGTATGTATGTGTACATTCACGCGAAGGTGGGTATTCTCCATCAGATGAACATTGGCACTCATTTAGGAACAGCGAAATAGAAAGTTATTTTCAAGCGATGAAAGAAATTGTCAAGCGAGGAGGGTGGTGTATACGTATGGGAGATCCATCAAGTAGAAAATTGCCTGCTATGGATAATGTCATAGATTATGCCCATTCAGTCTATCGTGCCGAATGGCTTGATATATATATAGCGGCTAGATGCAAATATTTTTTAGGGAGTTGTTCAGGTGCATTTGGCATATCAAGTGTTTTTGGAGTTCCAGTTGCACTAGCAAATATGGCTCCTTTATCTGTGACGTTGCCACATGGAGTAAAAGATGTAGGGATTCCTAAGCTTATGAGGATGATGTCTTCTGGGAAAATGCTTACATTTAACGAGATATTTTCATCGCCTGTAGGAAACGCAAGACATACTGAGATTTTTGAACGTGAAGGCGTAGAGCTTTTAGATAATACTCCTGAAGATATTCTTGATTTGTCATTGGAACAACTTGAAAGGGTGAATGGGACTATTCAGTATACTGAAGAGGATGAAAACCTCCAGAATAAATTTAAATCTTTAATGCGTCCCGGCCATTATACTTATGGATCCGCTTCAAGGATTGGCAGAGGGTTCCTGAGGAAATATCGTCATCTTCTTTAGATATTAATATGTCTGACGGCGAACAGCTACGGGATTATCTCAGTGTGCAGGAAGTGGCTAGAAATTAGCCGTATTGATTGAACACCCGCAATGTAGTGTAATTGTAAATATTTGCAGTGGAACCCCGATATCTGTTCGTCGATTAGTAGAGTAACATCTAAGTATTAGGAATAATAAAATCAAACTAAAATGTGGATACACATGAATCAGCCTTTAGTTTCAATCGGTATCCCTTGCTATAATAGGCCGGAAGGACTGCGAAAGACTCTCCAATGCGCTACAAGACAATCATATTTATATTTAGAGGTGATTGTATCAAATAACTGTTCACCAGATGAAGTAGTTGACAAAATTGCACTGGAATATGCAAGGAAGGACAATCGAGTTAGTTATGTAAGACAAAAGGAGAATATTGGTGCAGCAGCCAATTTTGAGTATGTATTAGCCCAGGCAAAAGGCGAATACTTTTTGTGGATGTCAGATGATGATGAATGGTCTCAGGATTTTATCAGTGAATGCGTTGGCCTTTTGGAAACTGCACCTGATATAGGAATGGCATTCACGAACTTTGAGAATGTCACGCCATGGGGTAGAAAATACCGTGAAACCCTGTCACCTCAAAGATATGCAGGTACTGCGTCATGGAAAGCAGTGTTAAAATTCATCCTGATTCCAGAATATTTTGGAGTTGCAAACATCATTTATAGCGTTTTCCGTACACGCTTACTTCGTGAACTAGTTGCGACAGGGGTTGTAACTCATGAGCCAACAGCATATGCCAGCGATATTTCTCTAGTATTGGGTGGAATTGAGAGAGGTGGATTAATTGTTTCTGATAAGTTTCTATTTAAGAAATTCATAAGTCCTGACCAATGGAGACGTCCAGAATCGGACGAAACATTTGTAGAGATTGACTTCTCGAGTCGTAATCCGTCATATATAGGTTCATTTTTGATGCACCCAGAATATTTATATAATAATTTATTAATATCTCGCAATACCCGTTATTACTATCTTGTTTTTATCCTTTGTTATTTTCGGATTATGGAGGAGATAATTAGAAGACTGTTTTATTGTGACTTTCAGGTTATTAAATCTTTTGGTAAATTTATCTTATGGAAAGCACTTTCAAAGGATAAATACAATAAAATAAAAGAAAAGTTTAAGAGAAAATAAAAAACAATAATATTTGTTGGTTTAAATGGAAACTATAAAGAAAATATTAAATGGTGCTAAATAATGCAACATTTTTTAAGATGTTACTAATATCATGATAATTGTAAAATTAATCGGTGGGTTAGGAAATCAAATGTTTCAATACGCCACCGCTCGCAGGTTGGCAGAAAAGCATTCAGCCATACTTAAACTGGATGTGACTGGATTTGAAGAATATAAATTACGCAAATATGGGTTGAACTGTTTCCATGTTTTGGAACATGTGGCAAGCAAAGCAGAAATTGAACTCATTAGAGGTAATCAAAACATAATAAATCGTGCAAGACGAAAAATTGCCTCAATATTTGGTTTTAAAAATTATAATGGTTGGATATTTGAACGGGAATTCCACTTTGATGCAGATATTATTGAAGCTCCAGACAATGTTCTTCTAGAAGGTTATTGGCAATCCGAAAAGTATTTTATAGATATTTCTGATATTTTACGATGTGAATTTGTAATTAAATATCAACAGGATAATCAAAGTCAAAAGTTTGCTAACATCATCCAAAACACAGAATCTGTATCTTTACATGTTCGTCGAGCAGACTATGTACAGAATGCTTTAACAAACAAAGTATTTGGAACTTGCAATCAAGAATACTATAATCGTAGTGTTCGATATGCAGGAGAGAGAATTTTCAATCCTCATTATTTTATATTTTCTGATGAGCCCCAATGGGCAAAAGATAATTTAAAGTTTGATTTTCCAATGACGTTCGTTGACTGCAATAATGCTTCGCGTAATTACGAAGACTTACGGTTGATGAGTATATGCAAGCACAATATCATTGCAAATAGTTCCTTTAGCTGGTGGGGAGCTTGGCTCAATGATAATCCCAATAAAATTGTTATAGCCCCAAAAAAATGGTTTAACGACAATACAAGAAATACAAAAGATTTGATCCCTGAGCAATGGGTAAGATTGTAGAGATGCCTAAAATCACAGTATTAATGCCGGTGTTTAATGGTGAGAAATACCTTGCTGAGGCTATTGAAAGCATACTAAATCAAACATATAAGGATTTTGAGTTTCTTATCATTGATGATGGATCAACCGATAACAGTGTCGAAATAATTAGGAAATATAGTGACCCGCGAATACGGCTTGTTAAAAATGAGAAGAATCTTGGACTTCCAACAACACTTAATATTGGGCTTGATATTGCCAGGGGGGAATATATTGCAAGAATGGATTGCGATGACATAAGTCATCTTCGCCGCTTTAAAAAGCAAATTGAATTTATGGATAATAATCCAAATATTTCAATTTGCGGAACCTGGATGAAAACCATTGGCGAAAAAACCGGGATAATAATTGAAGTGCCAAAAACGAATGAAGAAATCAAATGTTCTCTTTTGTTTAGTTCCGGTATCACACACCCTACTGTTTTCATGAGGAAAAGTAAATTTGATAAATATGGTTTGAGATATTCTCATGAGTATTTAGACAGTGAGGATACCGAATTGTGGATTAGGGCATTAAAATATATACAAGCGGCATCATTGCAGGAAGTTCTTTATTATTATCGTATCCACCCTACTCAAACATGCAGAATGGATAATCAGAGACAAAAAGAAACCACCAGAAAAATCATAAAGGAGCAATTAAATGGATTGAAGATGTCTCCCACAGAAGAGGAAATTACAATGCATTGCTCTTGTTTAAGGGTTGACAATGGGTTTGAAAAAGAAGATATTATACAAATTGAAAGATGGCTTGTAAAGCTGAAGTCATTTAATGATAAATCCGGCCTTTATAATCAAAAAATATTTTATCATATTCTTAATCAAAGATGGTTTTACGTATGTAATTCATCTACAAGGCACGGGTTATGGATTTTAAGAAAATATATGAGGTCGAATGTCAATTCTTTTACATTTATTATGAATAATAAAGTCAAAACTACTAAATTCATTATAAAATTACTTTTGAAATATTAATTAATGATATGACTATATTTAAAATCAAAAAGTATCTTTTAAGACAATCAAATGAAATTAATAAAAAAACCAGTTAAAATTGTATTCGTAATTCCTAGGAGTGCACACATGTGGGAATCTCTAGGAGTTGGATATCTTGCTAGCTAGAGCCTGCTCGAAAAGGTCGAGCTAGGCTAAAAAAAATAAAAAATAATTTGAAATATTACTTGAAATATCATCGCAACATGTTATAATGCAATATATTACAAAACATTAACAACATGGAGCGATGATAATGAAATATA
>CAIQLG010000064.1 GCA_903872565.1 uncultured Lentisphaerota bacterium
CTATTTTTCTTAGCATTGGTACCCTGATGATAAAATTTGAGAACTGGCGGAAGCATATGGATTCGCACTTGAAGTTGGAGCAAAATCCGGTCTATTGCATGGATGTTTTTTTGAGAATATGCCGTTTCGTTCAAGCACTAGTTAGAAGTTCAATTACTATTAAAAAGCTTTTTATAGATTTTAACATCACCCCACTGGGAATTCCATTGAAATACTCGCAACTCCTTCTCTCGAGTATCCAATAAATACATATACCCAAAGCCATAGCGTGGAGCTCCCCCATCATCCCAAAAACAGACAAAACAGCGATCAAAACGATTTAATTCTTTGTCCCACCAGGCAGGAGTTGAGTCTTTAATCCCACCGAAGAAAACTTTATTAAACTCCAATAGTGTTATTTTGAAATCTGTTACTTCAGCATATTTGTTTCTATTGATTTCTATAGATTGTTTGGCCAAACTTTTATCTGCCAATAATTTTAAATCGAAATTGCTATCTTTTAAGTTAGCTTTCACGAATCGATAATTTGTATCAAAACCCAAAAAGGAAAAAGTGTCTATAGAAGAGGAAGACTCAGGAATTACAATCCAATCAGCGTATTCAGACCAGGAATATTCTTTATATGTTGCGTTTTTTTCAGGGATAGAAATTGAAAAATAAATGAATAATCCAATGGCTATCACTATAACAAGGCAAAGGAGAATAGAACATCCGATAATGAATTTATTTTTTTGAATACTCAATTTATTCATTATGGTTCTAACGTATTAATTCAGCAACTTGTCGCTTTTACAGCAAAAACTGTGGATTTACCGATTTTTCATTCCGCAATCTGCAATCCGAAATTCTCTTCATCAGCCCCCGATCTTCCTCTGCAGTTCCATCTGGAATTCTTTCAGATCCTCCTGGGTGGGTTTGCCCTTCGCCTTTTCGAACATCAGCCTGCCCGCCTGGTCGAGAACCCATTCCGCCGAAGCGCCGGATGCGAACTTGACCGATCCGCTCAGGACGGATCCGGGCCTCACAAGCTTGTTTATCTCGACGACCGTCCCCTGCGACCATTCGGATTTGTCTGAAGATATTTCCTTTTCCTCTTCGTCATCCTCCTCGATGTGTTCCACATCTCCGGAGGCGCTTTTCTCTTTTACCGCAGCCTTCGCAGATTTTTCTCCCGGAAGACTTTCCCATTTTATGTCTTCGAGACTTGCGGCGAGAAGCCGGAGCTCCATGAAAGAGGTCTTGTAAGCGTGATCTGTGTCAAGCTTCTTCAGTATGTCCGACAGGGAAATCCCTTGGTTCAGGTATTCCGAAACGATTTTTTTCAGCTCGTTGTTGTCCATGTAGAATCCTTTTATTTTGTTTGTTGAAGAGAATGTATGTCAAGTAATATTCTAACAGTGAAAACAGAATTTACAATTCAACCTTTGAAAAGGATGCACTTTGGAATCGGCGGCGAGTGCGAGGCGAAACGAAAATAAACAAGTGGCCTTCCCTCGTTGTTCGCATCAAACAGGAATGGAAATGACGGCCTTGACGCCGCCCTCGGGAAGGTTCGAGACCGAAATTTTTCCGCCATGAAGTTCCGCAACCTCCTTTGCTATGCTCAAGCCCAACCCGGAACTTTTCTTGCCGCTGTCGGGCCGCGGCAGGGAATAAAATTTCTCGAAGAGCCTTTTCATCGCGTAGTCCGGTATTTCCGGCCCGGAATTTGCGACTTCCAAGACGATCATTTCATCTTCCGTATAAACTCTGACTTTTATTTCTTTTCCCGGGGGTGTGAAATCAACGGCATTCTGGATAAGATTGTTCAACGCCATGCTTACAAGGAAGCCTTCACACTTGCATTCGAGCGGTTTCTCGGGGAAATCCGCGACAAAATTAAGGTCACGACTTTTTGCGAAATTCGCGAATGATGCAACCAGCGATTCTGCTATCTTTACGATGTCTGTGTTCTGGATGTTCTTAAGTTCACGCCGGCTCTCGAGAGAACTAAGCTCGAGCATCTTCTCGACAGTGTTCTGCATCCTGTCATTTTCCTGGCGGATGTTCTCGAGGAATTTTTTCTGTTTTTCCGGCGGCGGATTGTCGCGGAGTATCTCCAGCGCCCCCTTCACGGCGGAAATCGGACTCTTGAGTTCGTGCGCGAGAGTCTGGACATAGTTCTCGACATATTTTTTGCCCTCGAGAGCTTCCTTCATATCGGAAAATGATTTTCCGAGAACTCTCATCTCGCCACCGCCAAGTTTTGGAAGAGGTGGATTTTTTCCTTCAGTCACGGCCTTTGTGTAGTCCGTGAGTTTCTGAATCGGCGCAGTGAGCCAGGCGGACACAAGAAGCCCGAGGATCATCACGGCTAGGCAAATTACAAGACAGTCAATTATAATTTTCAACTTTGCATTTGTTATGAATTCATAGATGAACTTAACCGGTTTGCAGACTGTCACCACACCGTAAGTCTTGCCGTCAACCATTATCGGAGCTGCCACATAGAGTATCTGACTTGAAGGATCTTCCCTGTTTATTCTTGTAGCCCGCGCCCCGTATCTGCCTTTGAGAGTGCGATTTACATCAATCCATTCGGAATAGTCCTTGCCAATATTCTCCTGATTCGGATCAAAGATGACAACTCCTTCCGAATCAGTTACATATAATGTCATATTGACTTTTTTCTTCACGATGCCGTATATTTTAGCGTCAAGTTCTCTTGTGGAGAGCTCTTTGAATACATTACGGAATTTGGCGACACCAATTCCGCCATTCCTGACTTCCTCCGACATGATGCAGGAAAGAATGTTTGCTGTGTCAACCATGTCCTCCTCGATTGACTCGAGATAGCGCTGCCTTGTGTCCTTGAGGGTTCTGTCCGCATAGAAGTAGAATCCTATTGCGACAATGATTATGTATCCGAGAAAATATTAGTGCGTATTTTCAATTCCCTTCTCCAGAAATAATTAACCACTAACTGACACTAACCTTACACTAATAAAGAGAGGATATCTAATAACTAAAGTATGAGTTGAATGATATTTTTCGTAGGAAATAACATTCAACTCATATATTATCTTAGTGTTTTGTTAGTGCAGGTTAGTGGTTAAAAAATCATTTGGTTGGAATAGCCTTTGGTTCATCGTCCGCCAGATAATATCCGAAGCCGCGCCTTGTCTTGATTGGACATCCCGGTTTTATTTTTGCGAGTTTCGCTCTTATCAACTTGACATGTGTGTCAATCGTCCGTTCCATGCTCGCCTCGGGCTCCTCCCATACGAGATTCATAAGAGTCTTGCGCGAATATATGCGGCCAGGATGCCCGATCAGAAGTTTGAGGATTTGATATTCGTATCTTGAAAGATCCAGGACAGTGCCCGAGTAGCTTATCTGATTTCTTTCCTCTTCAACATGAAAAAGTTTTGCATCCTTAATGGTTGCTTCAGGCAGCCTTGATATGGATGGACATCTGCGGAGAACTGCCTTGACCCTCGAGCAGAGTTCGCGGGTGCTGAAAGGTTTCGTGACATAGTCGTCCGCGCCAATCTCGAGGCCGACAATCCTGTCAACTTCATCGGATCTTGCGGTTAGAAATATGATAGGGCAGTCGGAGTCCTTCCGGATTTCCTTGCATAACTCTACGCCGCTGCCGTCCGGCAGGCCGATGTCGAGGACGACCAGGGCGATCTCCTCGGCGTTGAAAATATCCCTGCCTTCTCCGGCCGTCCTGGCCCATAAGGTCTTAAATCCATCGTTTTCAAGCACATAGGATATGTTGTCGAAAATCGAAGGCTCGTCCTCAATCACTAGTATCAGTGGTTTCATTGTCACCTTTCGCTTGAATGTTCACAAAGTAATTAATTACATTATTGTCACATGACATCGCTACAAATCTTATTTTTGTGAGGCCTGCTTTTTTCAGAATATCAATTACAGGTTTGACTTTGGAATGAGGCAGATCTTTGTCAACGAACAATGATATGGGAAAATCATCAAAACTTCCAAACTTTCTTGCGCATTCATTCAATAACTTTTCAAGTTCTGCGGGTTCAAATATTTTATTTTGAAGATGGATTTTCCCATCTTGAAGGACGTATTGGCGGGTTGGTTTGTATATGATGACTGGTGAGCCAAGATACGACTTGGCAAAGTCGTTTATTTTATATTCCTCAAGAATTCTACAAAACTCACTGTTTAAATAATTCTTGTCTTTTGCCTCCAGCTTGATTTCCCCATTCTTATTGATGAAGATGTTTAAGTATGAGGGGGAGAGTGAATCATCAGAACCATTATGTACAGAGCCCTTTGCCAATTCAATATTATTGTCCGGATTTTGGTTTATTGACCACAGAAGAAACATGAGTCCAAAAACAGCAAGTACAAAAATGCAGGTCAATGCAATTTTTCTTGTTGTATTCATTTAGACAATCTTGAAACCTTTTCTGCTACCTTGAGCTTTACTTTCTCACGTATAATATCATGATCAACAGATTTTTTATCGGCATTAAAAGCCGCCTTGAAGTCAAGAACTATCTTTTTTGCCTTATTCATAAATTTCACATTTCAATATTTTTTAGAACATTGAATCTATATCCATGCATCCGTTCAGTACTCTGACGATTTCTATTCTTTGTTGGTTTATTCGATAAAAAATGATATAGCCTTTATGTGGCAGACTTCGCAAGCCAGGAAGCAGTTCATCCCGAACACGTCCCATTTCCGGCATCACGGAGAGGGATTTGCATGATTCATATAATTCATCGGTGAACTTGTCGGCGGCAACATAATTATCCAGCGCTATATAGCTCCAAATGTCAATCAAGTCTTCAACCGCCCTCTCGGAAATTATCAGTTTCAACTTATTCATTTGCTTAGTTTTTTGCGTCCGGATGACTTGATCTGGCTCAGTGTTTTTCCAGTGAATTCCTCTGAATGTCCGGTTTCGATTTGTTTTATCCCCAGACAAAGTTCCGATTTCAACGAAGCGAATAGAATCTCCTTCTGCTGTTCGCGCTCTTTAAGTAGGCGGAGACTTTCACGGACAACTTCGCTTGCTGAATTGTAAAATCCGCCTTTCACTTTCTGGTGAACCCACGAGTCGAGTTCCGAAGTCAATGACACGTTCATAATCAAAATCCTTTTCAGTTGGCAATATTTTCCCAATTCAAAATGAAGAAATTAAACCGTCACAATGTATATCAATAACAAAGATTGTCAATGTTTGATACGAACGTTATTGGTCTGCTTTTCATGATGGGACGATGTCTTTAGAGACGATTTCGCCGGGGCGGGTTGACATTCCGGGCCAGATTTTTCTTCCGGGATATATGCTCGTGTGGATTCCGGTGTGGACATCCTCTCCTATTATCACGCCGAGTTTCCTGCGGCCGGTGTCAACAAGATCATTTCCGACAAAAGATTTCTGGTTTTTCCCGTCATGCCGGAGATTCGCCGTGATTGTTCCTGCGCCAAGATTGGTATTCCTGCATATAACAGAGTCTCCGATATAGCTGAGATGCCCGACGCTGACTTTTTCCATGATCAAGGAATTCTTGATTTCAACGGCCTGCCCGATATGGCATCCGTCTCCGATCGAGGTATTGCCTCTTATGTAGCAGTTCGGGCCTATCTTGCAGTTTTTACCGATGATAACATTCCCTTCGATGTATGTCCCCGGGAGCAGAACGCTTCCTTTGCCGAGCCTGATATGGCCGTCAATGTTAGCGCCTGATCTGATTTTGCCCTCGATCAGATCCTCCTTGATTTCAGCGATAAGTGTCTCGTTGATTTTGAGCAGGTCCCAGGGGTGCCGGATCAAGATCGAAGCGGCATCCGGCGAGATGCCCTTCCAATTCGCAGAACGATTGCCTCTGGAATACGAGAGAAGAACTTCGGAATTTTCCGACATGACACGGACATTTGTACCGGCCCCAATGATTGTCTCGAGGAGTGTATCCGAGGGCCAGAAATCGTCCCGGACCTTTATTTCGGCATTGCCAGAGGTGCCGTTTTTCTGCGAAATTCGCGAGAGCAAAGCCTCCTTGACTGGGACTCCAGCCACGGGGAAGTCTCCTATTTTGACTGTGTTTGAGATAGGGGCGAGGCTGTCCCTGGATGGAGTTTCCATGATAGTTATTTTCATCAGCAGAGTTCCTTTTCGAGAGCTTTCACGAGTTTTGCCGTCCATTTTTTCACATCGGCCTCATCTTCGGCCTCGAGGAGTATTCTGGCCTTGTTTTCCGTGCCAGAATATCTTACCAGCACCCTGCCTTTTCCGTGGAGGGCTTTTTTGGATTCATCAAGCGTGACCTGGAATGCCGGCATGTTTTCGAATGGAATTTTCCTTTTCAGGTTGATGTTTGTGTGAAGTTGCGGGTATTCCTCCATGAAATCTGCGAGATCCGCAAGTTTCTTGTTTTTCCGGCTCATAATTTTCAGCAGATGGAGGGCGGTGATGATTCCATCGCCGGTCGTGACATAGTCCATGAAAATTATGTGTCCGGACTGTTCGCCCCCGATGTTGTAGCCTTTGGCTCTCATTTTCTCTATGACGAACCTGTCTCCGACATCGGTTGTTTCCACTTTTATTCCATTCTTCCCCATAGCCCTGTGAAATCCGAGATTTGTCATGGAGGTGACGACCACGGTGTTCTTTGCTAGCTTGCGCCGCTCCTTGTAGTCCAATGCGCAGATTCCTATTATTCTGTCGCCGTTTACGATTTTGCCCTTCGAATCACAGAAAATAACCCTGTCGGCATCTCCGTCGAGGGCGATTCCGACATCGGCTTTGTGCTTGAGGACGAGCGAGGAGATGGTTTCCGGGCAGGTTGCTCCGCAATTCATGTTTATGTTGTATCCATCAGGCTCGGTTCCGACCTTTATAACCTCTGCGCCGAGCTCCCTGAAGATGAGCGGTGCGATCCAGTATGCGGCACCGTTCGCGCAGTCGAGGACGATTTTAAGCCCCTCGAGGTTCTGGTTCTGGATGGAGCTTTTTGCAAACTCGATGTATCTGCCCCGCGCATCGTCTATGCGGTAGGCCTTTCCTATCAGGCTCGTGTTTATGTGCGTGCTCAGGATTTGGCCGCCTAGGACGTGCGACTCGATGCCGAGCTCAATCTTATCCGGCAGTTTGAACCCGTCCGCCGCGAATATTTTTATTCCGTTGTCATCGGAGGGATTGTGTGATGCGGTTATCATTATTCCGCAGTTTGCGTTCATTGATTTTGTGAGGTGGGCGATGGCCGGGGTGGGGAGGGGGCCTATCTCGAGGACATCCATTCCCATGCTGACAAGGCCGCTTGTGAGGGCTGTTTCGATCATATATCCTGAGAGGCGGGTATCTTTTCCCATGACAGCCTTTGCGGAGCCATGTCCCTTGGCTCCGAAAACATGGGCAATCGCCTTTCCAACCTGCAATGCCACTTCCGGCGTTATCGGATATGTGTTGGCTTTCCCGCGTATTCCATCAGTTCCGAAAAGTTTTTTCATATTGTAAAAGTTCCTCCGCTGTGAATCGTTTCTCTTAAAGGGAAATGCGGGAGATACTTATACGACTTCAAGACGGATTTTCAAATCTGAATCCAATTATTTCCCATTGCCGTCCAGTACAGGGGAATAAGATTTCGATAGTGTAAATTGGCTTATTGTGCAGAAAGAGATTGGCATCCCCATGGGGATTCGAACCCCAGTTACTAGGATGAAAACCTAGTGTCCTAGGCCTCTAGACGATGGGGACGCATTTTCTAAAGGTATTGTAATTGAAGACATAATATGTTTTTTTCAAGATAAAAATCAAGAAAAATAAAAAAAAGCGCAATTCCTTGAAACGTTTGTCTGGATGTGGACTTTGCCGCAACAGTCTTCCTTATGCGCATATTTCGAACAAAGATTGGCATCCCCATGGGGATTCGAACCCCAGTTACTAGGATGAGAACCTAGTGTCCTAGGCCTCTAGACGATGGGGACGCATTTTCTAAAGGTCTCGTAATCGAGCACATACCATACATTTTTCAAGATAAAAAATCAAGACGGGATAAATATTTTGCGGAATAGTCTGCTTTACTGTGATTTCGGACCATAAAATATCTCGGAGATCCTCATTTCCGGTTCGGGAAGCTGTTTCTCTTCAATGAAAAGAGAAACAAGATTTTTTATTTCATCATATTTTTCGGGATCCTTCCAGTGAATCTTCCAGCCCTGATTTTCGAATTTTCTGAACCAGATGTCCTGTCGTTTAGCAAACTGTCGGATTCTCGCCTCAAGGGTTGATTTCATAGTGGCGAGATCAATTTTCCCTTGCAGATAGAGTGCGATCCACTTGTATTCGAGGCCGAAATATTCAAGTTTTTCCCAGGAAATCCCGGACGTGTGAAGATCTTCCACCTCCACGAGCATTCCCTCTAAAAGTCTTTTTTCAAGGCGTGTCTTGATTTTTTCGTGGATTTGCCTTCTATGCAGATATGTCCCTATTATGAGCCATTCGGCTTCGGGGGCACCACCTGATTCGGCTATTTTACCGGATGATAGTCTCTCGTAGACTCTGATCAGTCTGTTTCTGTTGTTGACATCAATCGTTTCCGCTTCTCTCCCATTTTTTTTTATCATTTCGAGGATTTCGTGATTTGTTTTGTTGCTCAATTCCTTTCTGATATTGCTGTCGGGAGGACCTCCAGGAAGGGAATAGCGGTTTATTATGGAAGAAATGTAGAGGGGGCTTCCTCCTACGACAAAAGGAGTTTTTCCCTTGTCCAAGATTTCGTCGAATGCCCGGATGAAATCGACCTGGAATTTCTGCAGGTTGTATTCCTCGCCAGGATCGGCTATATCTATGAGGTGGTAGGGGACAGTTACCGAATCGAAAGAATATTCCTGGATGTCTTTGCCGGAACCTATGTCAAGCCTCCTGTATATCTGCCTCGAGTCGGAGCTTATTATTTCGCCGTCGAAATCCCTTGCGAGCCTGGCTCCGACTCTTGTCTTGCCTGTGGCGGTGGGACCTGTTATTATAACTCCTTTTTCCCTGATTATTTTTTTCACCGTTAATTTTTCCAAAATACGATTTTCATGATTTTAAATTATTTGTTGATAGTATATATTAGGGCTTGCGTAAGAGCAATTATAAATTTTAACTAAGCGGGAAATTTCGATTCATGGAATGTCAGAAGACAGTCGCCACGAAGGCCTCGTTGTCGGGTATATCCCTTCACACTGGGATGAGGGCGCACATAACTCTCAGGCCTGCACCAATGGACACTGGTATCGTGTTCGTCCGTAAGGACTTGGATGGAACGCCATCCGTGCGTGCCATTGTGGAAAACGTTGTTGATGTGAAGAGAGGCACCACGATAGCCTGCGGTGTCGCGAAGGTCCACACTGTGGAGCATATTCTTGCGGCTTTGAACGCCGCCGGTGTGGACAACGCATTCGTGGACATGGATGGTCCCGAGCCGCCAATAGCTGATGGCAGCGCGATGCCCTATGTGGAACTTGTCCTCAAGGCTGGGATAAAAGATCAGGATGGCAGTGCTTGCACGATAGCTCCTTCCGAAAGCATCATAGTAGAGGAGGGGGAGACCAAGATCATCCTATTTCCCTGCGATGAACTAAGGATTACCTGTATAATCTCGTACGGGGCGAGTCCCCTTGACGCTCAATACTATTCGGGCAAGATAGACTTCGATGTTTTCAGGAATGAAATTGCGCCTGCCAGGACTTTCTGTCTCTACAACGAGCTTGAAGCCTTGATTGCATGTGGGCTGGTCAAGGGGGGAAGCCTTGACAATGCAATAGTACTTCACGATGGGGCGATAATTTGCAAAGAGGAAATGAACTTCGCGAATGAACTTGTAAGGCACAAAGTTCTTGATATTGTAGGAGACTTGTATTTGGCCGGAGCTAGAATTAAGGCACATGTTGTGGCAATTAAACCGGGGCATCCGGCGAACATATCCATGGTCAGGAAAATTGTCTCTCTGAACGATGCGTCAAGAATTGCTGTTTGAAATCGTTAAGAGGATTTATAAAAAAGGATTGGACATATGAGTGGAACAATAATTTGCGCAGAAAAAATAAAAGAGCTTCTGCCCTACAGATATCCCATGATGCTTCTTGACAGGATTTTTGTCGAGTCTGAAAACAAGGTTATTGGGCTGAAGAATCTCACTTTCAACGAGGAATTTTTCCAGGGTCATTTTCCAGGGCATCCAATAATGCCCGGTGTTCTACAGGTTGAGGCGATGCAGCAGGTGAGCGAGATCGCCGTGAAAAGTCGGTTGGATCCTGAAGGTAACAACGATATATATATAAAATCTCTCAAGAGGGTGAAATTCAGGAAACCTGCATTTCCTGGCGACAGGCTTATGATAAACATAGAGGTCAGGAATGTTGATTCCGACACCGCTGAAATCTATGCCGAGAATACCAGCAATTCAGGTATAACGTGTCAGGCGAACATGATACTTTCCGTAAGACCGAAAATCTGTCCAGACAAAATGCCGAAGTTCAATGAATTCGACAAGACAAGCGATATAGCGATGGATGTGAACAAGATAATGTCAATCATTCCGCATAGATATCCTTTTCTCCTTGTTGACTATATCGTTTCCATGGAGGGGGCACATGTGATAGCGGTTAAAAATACGTCCATAAACGAGCCTATATTCCACGGGTATTCACCAGACTATGCGGTTTTGCCGGGGGCGATCCAGTCGGAGATAATTGCACAGTCCGGATGCGTCTCCAAGCTTTCCCGTCCGGAAAACGAGGGGAAAATAGCATATTTCATGTCAATAGATGAATCTGAATATATGCATCCGGTATTTCCGGGCGATCAGCTTAGGATCGAAGTTGATCTGCCCGAGGGGAATTCCAGGTTCGGACGCGGAGAGGGTTTCATCGCAGTGGATGACAAGATTATATCTAAGACCGTAATGCACTTTGCTGTAGTGGATCCATAAAAGAATAATTCAACCGGCTACTCAAAACGTATTTATCCCGAAACAAAACGATGCAATCGCATCATCTCATTGCGAAAAGGGTGGAAGGCCGGGAATTTCTCTTGCCCTGTATGGAGAACCGTCAGGTTGGACAAGTCTGACGGTAGTGAATATCAACAGGTTCCTTTTTGTGTTGTTAGCTACCTGGGACTGGAATAGTCTTCCGATAATGGGTATTTCTCCGAGAACTGGTATCTGGTCGTCTATTGTTCCATTTGTGTCCCTGTTGATTCCTCCCATGACAACGGTTTCTCCATCGTAAATCTGCATGGGAGTCTGAACCGTTCTCCTTTCGATTATGGGCATTCGGACTACATTTGTGTAGCTTTGCCCCGTGGGAGAGGGAACCTGATAACTATAATCTATCCATCCGACAAGTTCCTGCGTCATAGGCAACAGATCAAGTGCTATAGTATAAGCGTCGGCATCAACGGTTGGGGTCACTCTCATCGTGACCCCCATTTCGGTCGGCTCGCCTAATTGTGGCACGGAAGGTATGAAAATATCAATCACCTGGGTTGCTGTTCCGGCTGGTAGATACGATGCTGGGCTCCAGGACTCTGGCAGATATATGTCAGTTATCATTCTTATGGTGGCTTCTTCTCCACTTTTCACGGTAACCCTGGGTGTTGAGAGTATGTCGGTTGCATCGGATACTTCGAGGGCATGAACTATGGCCTGATATGTGACGCCATTGTCGGCATGGTGGGTGACATTTGCGACGATGTCGCCACCATTGGTCCAAGTGGGTGATACAGTGTCGGCGTAACGCATAAGCGGGTCATTCTGATTGAACGTGGTGCTTGTGGGCTGTCCATAGCGATCACGGTTTAGATTTGTGAGGGTTGCAGGTTTGCTTACAAGCCATTCAAACCCAAGTTCATTAAGATCGTTTTGATCAACTTCTACAAATTTTGCCTCGATAAGCACCTGTGGTTCAGTTACATTCATTGCCGCTATCACTCTTTCTATTTTTTGCAGGTTATCAGGAGTGTTTGTGGCAATTATCCTGTTTATCCTGCTGTCATAGACGACTTTTGCCCCTTCTGGGAATTGGATACCACGCTGATGGAAGTACGCCTCGCAGTTTTTCGTGCCTCCTTCTTTGTCTGCTGCTGCACCAGCACCGCCTCCACCACCGCCGCCACCTTCTTCTCCAAGTTTGTCAGGTGAGTCAAGTGGATAGATCCTAGTTTCAAGGTTGTCGAGGGGTACCTCCTGCGATGCGATTACGACAGCATATTTCTCCACTCTCCATTTGAGATTTGCGATTGTGCACAAGTTTTGAATGGCTTCCCTGAGAGGAATCTCATCTGCAATAAGATTTATTACCTGATCTGCGCCTGTATTAATGTCTGTACTTTCAATAGCCGAATCAAGGTTGTCTTCTCCGCCTTCTCCCTCAGCGGCTTCAGGGGTGGGCTTTTTTTTGGTGGCTCCTTCAGTCGCTGCTTTTTGTCCACCTAGTCTTAGGAATATGTTGACACCTTGACCATCGGGGTCGCATTCCTTGCTTTTATTTCTAAGCTCAGAAATCACTTGGGGAATAGAAGTTTCCTCGAATTCAATATGGTCGATGACTATGGAAGCGAGTTTTTTGTCGATGGTGCTCAAGGCCTCTCTTTTTTCAATGGGAGCTTCAAGGTTTTCTTTTTCCCCTGTGAAAGCTCTTGGAAGAAGAGGGGAGACATATTTCCACTCTGACTCAGTTAGCCTTTCCTTTATAGTGAGTTCCATTCTATCTGTACCTGCTTTATAAAGTTTATCATAGATGAATCTTACATACATTATAGCCTTGACATGATATGGATTCATTGTTAAAAGTTGCTCGAACTTGTCCCTTGCCTTATCGTACTGGCCATCTTCAAGATATCTTTTGCCCTGCTCAAAAAGCACATCAAGATTGTATTCCTTTTGTTCTCCATTGGGGAGTAGATATGTTTTATTTGTCTCCTCCCTGTATTTCACAGTTTCCTTCATTTTTTTGAATCGTTCAATGAGGTCGTCCATTTTGTCAATTGACGAGGGGCATATCTTTTTTGCCTCTTCGCAATGGGAAATGGCCTCATCATAATTTTTGAGGTTGGCAACTTCCTCCGCTGTTTTGGCAAGGGATAGAGACCAGTAGTAATATACGACCGAGACAGCCTCGTCAATCGCGGTTATCTTCGGTTGAAGCTGGTTTTTGAATCCGTTAAGACTTTGGAATATTTTTTTTGCCTCGAGGTACTTGTCCACAGACTCCTTGAACTTGTCTTGTAAAAAAGCTTCTCTTGCCTCTTTGACAAAATTATTTGCTTTTGCCCCCTCCTCTCCAAGTTCTATGCTGTATTTGTTCACATCGTTTTTGTTCTGGTCTGCTTTTTCTTCGGGGGAAGGTTCAGGAGGAGCCTGCAACTTACCTTTCTCCTGCACAGGAGGATTTGCCTCATCAAGTTCCTGTGCGGAGAGCGATATGGCCAAGAAAAAAAACAGCACCATGAACAGCCGTCTAAAGATATTTCCAAACATTATCTACCTCCTAAATATAAATATATAAGCTACCTTTTAAAATCAGGAATACCGTTGCCTTCAAGCTCGCGAATGGGAACTCCATCGGGATTTATAAGTCTTGCGGTCACGAAAATAAGGAGATTCCTTTTAGTCGCGCTCTGGTTCTGTGCCGTTGCAAGCCTTCCAAAAATAGGAATTTGCCCAAGCCCCGGGATAGTGTCATTGACGGATGAAATGTCCTCTCTTATCATTCCGCCTAGGACTATGGTTTCGCCGTCATAGACTTTTACGCTGGTAATGAGATCTCTTCTTGAAATCTCTGGCATCTTCAAGTTAAACCGGCTTGGAACACCCTGGTTTCCAATGACCAAGTTGTAAAAATAGTCAGTCCACCCAGTTTGATCCACGACCTGTGGGTTCATTACCAAATCTATAGTGTATTTGTTTGAATTTACAGTAGGTGTGACTGTTAGTATTATGCCGGTATTTGTGGCTTCTCCGAGATCTGGTTCTGGGGGATTGATGATATATGTTCCGTTGGTCACCGCAACGGTTGGTTCAGTCCAGCTTGTTGGATAGTATTCCACGCGACCAAGCCTTATTACTGACTCCTGGCCACTCATGGCTATGACTTTAGGTGCTGATAGTACCTCCGTCTTGGTACTCTGATCCAAGGCGTGAAGCATCATTTTAAGATGCATTCTGTCACGACCTCCGAAAGCGGGAAATACAACATTGTTCAGAAGTCTATCGTTGATTGAGCTGTTCACCGGGCTGAGAACTCCGCTCCAGTTTGTTCCAAGAGGCCTGACAGTGGATGCATTGGGCAACACCTGCCACCATGAGTCATTGTCCGTCGGATTTGCCTGGCCGGAATTCTTACTGAATATCCACTCGAAACTCAGGTCTTCAATATCGTTCTGTGTGATTTCTATGAACTTGGATTCCACAAGGATAAGTGGAATCTCAATATCCATTTCTCTCAGAAGAGTTTCAAGCCGTCTCAGGTTTTCCGGAGTGTTTGTCGCGGTTAACCTGTTTGAAGTATATGCGATTGTCGCGCCTTCAGGGGAGGGGATGCCGCGTTCTGCGAAATATGCTATGAGAGCATCGGTTGTCACATTCCTTTTCTTATTGCTGGCATCACCCTTGCCTTTTATAAGACTATCATCAATGTTGATAAATTCTTTATCTGTCATCATGTCGTTCCCCTTTTCTTCTTCTTCAGCCTTGGGAACAATAGAAGCGATGAGGCTTGCTCTAACCTTGAAGAACCTAGTCTCCATGAGATCTGTAAGCTCGTCGCTTATGATCACCACATGCTGTTCCACTCTGTATTTGAGTCCGCAGTTAAGGCATATGTATCTGATCAGTTCTCCGACTGGTATATTGTCAAACTCCATTGTGATGGAAGGGATTGAATTAACGTTATTGGGATTCGTCTGAAGCATTATGTTCACTCCCTCGCCGAGGGGATCAAGGTCCCTGCTCCTCATTATCACCCAATTTATCACAGGCATGATTGGAGTGTTTTCAAATTGCATCTTATCAATGACAATGTCATTCAGCTTTTTATAAAGCTCGGTATTAGCAGACTCCGAAACGGTCTGGTCCAGCTCAGGTTTTATAACAGGCGACTGAAGTACGGCCTCATTCCATTTCCATCGTGTTTCCGTCAGTCGTTCGAGGTCATTATTGTATTTTCTGATTTTGGCAATCTGAAAAAGCTTCTGGTACAGATTTCCAAGAAGCTGGACCGCCTTCAAGTTGTAGGGATCCCTCGCCAGGATTTTTTCAAGCGCATTTCTCGCAAGTATATATTCCTCGTTATCAACAAGTACCTGTGCCTGTTTCAGACTTACATCCTTTTCATAATTCCTTTGAGGGCGCTCAGGATCCATATTGAAGATAGGATTGTCAGGATCCGTATGATCTATGTTGGTAATTTTTTTAAATTCGAGGGACTTTATATTTTCCTCGCAGTCGTCTATAAGTGTTTGCATACTTTTTGCGCTTGAGGGATTGGTCTTCATCGCATCCGTCATAGCCTTCTGTAGTGTTGATATGACTTCTTCGTATTTCTGCTTTGCAGTGTCGTAGAAAAGATCCGGAGTTTCCTTTTCCCCGGGTTTAGTTTTAATCTTTGAATATTCCGCTAGAGCCTGATCTTTGATGTGCATGCTCAACTTGAGTATTGCATCTTTTGTAGCCTTATCAACTTTATCCTTGAGAAGCTTGGCGGGGTATCCAGATATGTCAGAGATGGAATCATCAAACTCTTTTTTTGCCTTGGCAATCAGATTTATCGCATCAACATATTTTTTATTGTTGGCTTCCGCTATGGCATCGGCGAGGATTTTGCCGCTTATGATTGGATCGGCACTTTTCTTTTCAATACGGTCAAGAGATTCGCCCCTCTGAGATTCCTCTGACTTGGATGTCTGCTGAGGGTTGTAATTGGCCATTTCTTTTTCGCATTCGGAGATGATCGGTCTGAGTTCGTTTTCGAGGGAAGGATTTTTCTTTAGCGCCTCTTGGGCAAGAATAAGCGCATTGTCATAAATTTTCTGTCCGTAAGCCACCAGCGCGTCATTCTTGTTCTTCTCGGCGCTGGCTATTATTTCGGGAGTCAAGGAGTTGGCTGGCTTTTCCGGTTTCTTGGCCTTTTCTACCGTATTTAGTTTTGCCTCTGTTTCGGCATCCACGTCGTTTTCGGCTTCAACGGCATCTTTTCCATCCGATTTCTTTTCCTCTTCCAAAGAGTCGCCCAAGTTAAGATCGTCAAGTGCCTGCGAATATGCCTTGGAAGGCATCAAGAGGAAGATCAGCAAAAAAGATGCAAAACAAAAGATATTGGTTTTCCTAAGCATGAAAAAATCCCCTTTTATAAAATTATTTACATAGTCAAATGATTTATATAGTGCATAAAATCAATTTTCCAAATAGTCAATCTGAAAGAATCCCCAATTTATTTTTTTGACGGTGTCTTTCCTCCTGGCGGCATCATTCCTGGCGGCATCATTCCTGGCGGCATCATTCCTGGCGGCATCATTTCCGGTTTTGTACTCGGCTTTGTCTTTGGAGGTATCATTCCTGATGGCTTCTTCGCATTTGAATCTGTTTCAACTGTATCTTCTCCTTCTTCTGATTTCATATACTTTTTCTCTTCAAAAACACTTTTAGGGCCGACTTCATATTCTTTTCCATCTTTTTCATCTTTAAGGGTAACTGTTTTATTGTTGTAGTTGACATCTTCGATGGTATACTTCGCTACTGTTTTCCCCTTCAATTTGACTTCAAATGAATTACCTTTGCTTGTGACATAATTTTCCTTTGTGACAAAATCCACCAAGGTTATCCTGTCCTTGTTTTCTTTAGCAATGGTGCCTGGTAAAACTGTGATTGGCTCTTCGTTCTCCTTCTTCACGACGACTTCCGAGGCATCCTCGGTAACAGTACGCTTGTTCTTGTCAAGTTTATTGACGGTTTTTGGTATTATATCCGTGATGGTATATTTATCTCCATTCAGTTCGATAGGATCTCCCATTTTGAAAAACTTGAGTTTCATATCTTTTTCTGTTTTTCCAATTTTAGCCCGGATTTCCCATTTGCTCTTGTTCTCCTCTCCGCCATTTGGTACCACCTTTTCAAGTTTGAAGGGCAGACTTTTCCTGAATATGCTTTTTGTAAAGAGCTTGATCGAGGGATTTGGGAATGACTCAGGATCCTTCAAGTCTGTCTTCTCGTTGAACTCGCAGAGATTGTTGAACCCGTCTTCGTCCATATCAAGGAATGCATCTTCAAAATTATTAGGATTCAGCCCTAAATTTTGTTCATCTATATCAGGAATACCGTCTTTGTCCCTGTCCAATTTTGTATTTACCTCGACTCTCATGGGTTTTTCGAGTTTTTCCTGGCAGAGTGGGCATTTCTCGTTGAAGAAAGCCGACAAGGGTATGATTTTTAAGCATTTGCTACAGCGCGTGGCGGTATATGGGACAAGCAAGTCCATATATGATTTGGTTTTATCCTCTAGGTCAACCACGTGTGTTGCTTCCCACGGCTTGTCTTTCTTGAAGTTTGCAGATATTTCGTATTCTTCCATTTTGGCCACCGGATAATCTGCCAGAATCTTTTCCATTTTGAGATCCTCGGTCGTCACATCGAGAGACTTGGTGAGAACAATAATTGTCCAGATGAGCGATAAGATGAAGATCAGCAAAAACACTGCCAATGTAATTTTTTCATAATGTTTTTTGATGAAATTCATTTTTCACTCTCAAGATAAAGAACATAGTCAAACTCGATTTCTGCCGTCACGTTATCCGATCCTACTCCCCCTATAATTGGTACATCAACGGGATTTCTCACAGTAGTTTTCTTTTCGGATGGCTTCACCTCAACTTCAGGTTTGAAAATATTCTGATCCTTTTCCTCTGGCGTTTCACTTTCCTTAGATGGAGGTGCCTCTATCTTGGTTACTTCATCGTAATCTTTCAACAGGCTTAAATTTTTAATCACATATATGCGGTTGTCCATATAGGCGTTCTGCATCTGATTTACTAGTTCCCTTATGGCCGAGAGCGGTCCCTTGACTGTCATCCTATAGCTGAAGTACAGATATCCGTTTTTGTCGACAATTCCGTCAATGGCACCAGTCTTGTCCATGGATTCAAGATTTGTGATATTGGCCTTTTTCAACCGATATATAAGATCCTCCTTGAGCTTGTAATGTTTGATTATATAAGGGATCTGCGACTTGTTGGGCAAAGCATCTTTATACATTTCGAAAGAGAAATTTGGTGGTGTGCCTATCGAGTTGACTCCGTTTTGAGGACTCAAAAGTTTCTTGAACTCTTCGCTCATATGCCTTATGTATCTCTTGCAGTCTTCTGGGCTAATGTCCCGATTGAAACCGAGAGATTCCAGAATATATTCGTCAATATTATCAGAGGGCTTCGAACATTCTATGGATTCATTCCGTAGTACGTCCCTGAATGAGGCTTTGGCCACCCCAAGTTTTTCCGGATCGTATTTTTTGAAGTTCTCCTCCAATGCCTGTGCTGCACTCAACTTTTTCTTCAAGCTCTTTTTTATATTTTCGCGCCATTTTTCATAGACATCCATTTCCTTTTCTCCAAGCTCGGCAATAAATGCCTGTAGCGCCTTCCTGTATGGTTTGCCAAAAAAAAGCTGAACTTCGTCAAGTTTTTTCTTTATTTTCACAGAATCGGCTTTGATGGCGTCAACATTCGCCTGGATTGGTCCTGGGTTGGAAGGAGTCAACTGTTTGCGCACATCCTCTATCTTGGTCTTGTTGGTTGAAAGGATGTCCTGGTATGCTCTCATCTCCTTGGTTTTCTTAAGGACAAGAAAAAGAAGCACGGACGAGATGATTAGGCATGTCAAAATCACCACGCTCATTATAACGTTTTTCTTCAGGATGTCCAGGAATTGCATGTTTATTTACTTGTTTATTGGAATTTTCAGTTTTGCTTCAAAATGGAACAAGGTTATGTTGTCTTCACTGTTTTTTGTCGGATTTGTTTTGAAATCAACGGTTTTCACATCTTTGTCATCACCAGTGAAGATTGGTGATTTAAGGATATTATCCCTTAGAACTTTTTCCAACGGAACAGGCTGGTCTAGATTGAGAAAGTATCCCTTGAAATCAATCCAGGACAACCCTAGGCTGGCGGCGGCCACTACAGATGTGTCTTTCTTTCTCGGTCCGAAAATGGAAGACGGAGCAGCAGAAGAAGAAGATTCCTTTTCCTTTGGGGTTTCCTCCGTTGTCGAAGTGGCTTCGGAACTAGATTTGGCTTTTAGGGAGACAAGCCACATATTGTCAGGAATAAGTAATTGGATTTCCTGTATAAGGTCTGGCCAGCGTTTTCTCGAATCAAGAACATTTTTTGCGGCCTTATATTTGGCTATGATTCCATCGAGTCTGCTTTTCTCCTGTCTTATCTGATTTTTCAGCACGTCCGTATCAGCGACTACTTTGTTGGACATCTCTGCCTTTTTCTGGTCAATCTGCCCCTGTTTAATGAATGCGAGGAAAATTAAGGTGAGGCATAGGACAAGTGAAGCCGCAGTCATATAGAAGAAGGGAGCCTTGTGTTTTATTTCCTGTAGTCTGCGAAGTTTCTGAGGAACAAGTGAAATCTCGATTGGACAGCTAGTGGCCCGCCTCAGGCCGAGACCGATCACTTCGGAGAACATGTGTGCAACCTCCGCAAGTCCCTCCCTGTTGATATTTTCAGACAGATGAACGACGGCGAACGGGTTGAAATATTCCGCCGGGATCTTCAATTTTTCAGTGAAGAAGCGCGGAGTGAAAGCCATCACCGAGCTTCCGCCTGCCAGATAAAGCTTTGAGGGTTTGTTCCCTTTCTGCTGAGACCTGTACACGTTGATTGATCTGTTTATTTCACCGTGAAGCCTGGTCATGACATTCCTGACTATTTTTGATATTGTTGCAGCCACCTCCGAGTCAGGTTCCTCATAGGCACCTCCCAACGCCACGAAACCGTGTTTCCTTTTCAGCTCTTCCGCGTCATTAAATGGAATTCCAAACTCTTTGCTGATCTGCTGGGTTATGGAATGTCCTGCAATGGGAATTGTCCTGACAAAGAACCTCCCGCTGTCTATGAATACCAAGCTTGAACATTTTGATCCTATGTTAAGCAGCATTACGCATTCATTTCCGCCGATTTCATTTGCCCTTGCCGAGTTGTAGCATGCCGCAGGTGCCACATCTATTATTGCTATCTCCTTGCCGTGTGACTCTATGATGTTCACAATGTCTTCGATCACAGTGTCCTTTATCACGACGAACATCACTTCGATTTCCGATTCCCCCTCGGTATTGCCGATAAGCTGATAGTCCCAGACAACCTGTTCAATGGGGAAGGGAACATTCTGTTTCGCCTCGTATTCCACGACCTGGCGCACTCTGTCCTCCCTGTCTCCAATGGGAGGCAGTTTGACAAATCTAATGAAGGCCGACTGCCCAGATATCGAGATATGTACACTCTTTGTTTTGAACTCTATTTCCGTAAGTGCCTGGTTAAGAGCGACTTTGAGAGCTTCTCCAAGCTCCTCCTCCTTGAGATCACCTCCAAACTCCTTGAATGCAAAATTTCCAAGGACTATGCCTCCACCCTGCGGAAAACTGAACTCCGCTATCTTTAGGCTGTCCGCCCCGATGTCTATGGCAAGAACTGAACTCTGTTTGGCCATTTAATTACCTTTGATTGTCAGACTTGATCAGTTCATAGTAGTCGTAATTCAAGTAGTTCCACGGGGTCTTGTCCGGTCCGAATATGCTGTTAGGTACCCTGTTTATAGCGGGGTTTTTTGCCACCGCCGCAAAATCCTTGGCTACACTCTTCGCATCCTTTATAGGGTAGTAGTTGCCACCAATGGGTGCGCTGTTGAGGATGAAGGAAACTTTGATGGGGATCTTCCTGGCTGTGGTAGTGTTAGTTTTAATCTCCGGGGCGTATCTCTGGATGAACCTCGGATGAACAAACGCCACTGCGTGGTGTTCTTTCCCATCAAGAGCGATGGACCAGTATGCGACTTTCCCGGAAAGATGTGTTATCCTGTTGCCAGGAAGCAGAATCTCATATTCTATTGACATGTCGTCAATCCATTTCGATAGCTGGTTCGCGCCCTTCCCCCCGACAAAATCACTTTTCATCGTGTAGGCGACATCAATTTCGAGCCACCAGTCCAAATTTGTTCCCAATCCCTGTACATTGGCTGCATTGATCTGCGGAGTGTTGACAAAACTACATTTGATGTCAACCTTGGTTATAAGCTCATCGCCCTGGGCATAAGAATGCAAGGACAAGACAAAAAACATTGCGGTTAGACAGAAAGTCAGTTTTTTAAGGTTTTTCATTCCGAAGCTCCTTGTTAATATGCTATTTCATGTCTATTTGCGATACACGATAACACAAAACAGAAACAGCATTAATCATGCCATTAATCTGTAATATATGGATTTAGTCTGCAAAGGTAATCTTTATTCCAAGGTTCTTCAAGCATATTTATATATTTTTTTTTAAAAAAAATGAATTAGGGATTATCTTATGACGGATTTTGATATAAAATTTATTGTACACAGCAATTGAATGAAGACCATTATGACATCGGAAAAGATATGGATCGTCGTACCCTCATACAATCACGGAACGGAGATCGTGTCCGTGCTGAAAGCAATTCCGGATTCCATCCGCAACATCATAGTAGTTGACGACGGCTCGAAGGAGAAAATATCCAGAGGAGATCTTCCTCCGGATTCTAGAATAGCCCTGCTTTCTCACGATGGAAACCGCGGGAAGGGAGTGGCTCTGCTCACCGCCGCGAAATTCGCACTTGATAAGAAAGGGGGTTTTATGATAAGTCTCGATGCCGATGGACAGCACGACCCGAAGGAGATTTCCTGTTTCATCGAAATTCTTGCTAGCGGTTTCAATGGCCTCGTGATTGGAGTCAGGGATTTCAAAGGGAAGAAAATACCTTGGACAAGCAGGTTGGGACGAATGATGTCAAACCTGATGGTATTCATGGAGACCGGGCGCCGGATAAACGACACCCAGTCAGGTTTCAGACTCTACCCCCTCGGTATTTTCAAGTCCTGTGATTGCCGATCCTCGGGGTATGAATTCGAAACAGAACTGCTCGTGAGAAGCATTTGGGCGGGATATGAATGCCGGACTGTCCCGATTTCCGTAGAATACCCAAGGAACAGAATTTCGCATTTCAAGCTATTCCAAGACAATGTGAGATTTGTGGTTCTCCACTTTAGACTCATATGCTGGGCGATGTTTAGATCCAGAAATAATTGAGAGACTAAAGATTCTTCATCTTAGGTTCGAGATATTCAATGCAGCTGTTCAAGCTGGCAAGCTTTCCGTAATCGGCTTCAGGAACCTCTATCTTGTATTTCTTCCTGAGCTCCATCACAATGTCAAGGAAATCCATGGAGTCAAGCTCAAGCTGATCCCTGAGCTTCTTTTCGGGATCAATCCCTGAACAATCCCCTTCGGGAAGTATCTCTTCTATAATGTCTGTGACCGCTTTTTTTACTTCTCCTCGTGTCATCTTTCAAAACTCCTGAATGTTCCGACTTTGGCTTAAAATTGACATTGAAAACCGTATAACATAATAGTAAGGAAATAAACTGCAATAGCTCGATAACGTAAAAAATGAAGATATTTGGTATTTTTTCCGGGAAATCAGTTTCCTGGGCGTCCAACGATGAGCACTGAATTTATGCCCAGCATTCCGAAGGAATTATTCAGGATGAAGTTGATCCTCTCTTTCCTGGAAGGCGAATCAACAAGCAGATTCGGCATCGCGCATTCCTTGTCAAGATTAAACACGTTCATGCAGGGGTGGACAATATTGTCGTCGAAGGATGGAATATTGCCGGCAAGTTCGAGGGTGCCTGCCGCACCCATCGCATGCCCGATGTAGCCCTTAGTATTGTTGACGAATGGAAAATCCCAGTTTCCCGAGAAAACTTTTTTTACCGCCTCGCACTCCTGTATGTCCCCAGCCTTGGTACCCGTGGCGTGAGTGCTGATTATGTCTATGTCGCCAGGCTCTAGCCCGGCTTTTTTCAGTGCCAGCTCCATGCATTCCGCCTGTCGCTCCGGATTCGGAAGGACAAAGTTTGTACCATCTGAATTCATGGCATAGCCTTTTATTTCGCCATATATCTTTCTCACCCCGCGTTTCTTTGCGGACTCGAGTGTCTCAAGGACATATAGACAGCCGCCCTCAGAAACAACGATGCCAGTCCTGTTGCGGTCGAAAGGCCTGCTCGCCTTCAGCGGATCCTCGTCGTACGCGAGAGCCCCCTGGCTCTTGAAACCGGCAAAAATCCCGAAAGTGTGTATGCTCTCCGAAACTCCGCCTGCGATTGCATAGTCAATTTCACCAAGCATAAGCTGCTGTGTCCCCTGGATTATCCCTGCGTTGCCGGCCGCGCATGCGGCACCGATGCAGTAGTGAGGCCCCGTGAGCCCCAAATTCACGGTCACTTCACCCGCAGGATTGTTTGCCACCGTCCTAGGATTATGATAATGGTTCCAGTATTTCACATCGTAGCCGAACTGGCTGATATTGTGGATCTCGTTTTCCGTCTCCACATTTCCATGTTCCGTGATGCCGACATATACACCTATCCTGCCCTTGTTGGCATCACCCACGGAAAGTCCGGCGTCCGTGAGCGCCTCGTTCGAACAATAAATTGCGACCGAGCCCGCCCTGGTTCCTGTCCTGATATCCTTTTTGTTCTGATATTTCAACGGGTTGAAATGGCAGACTCCAGCGTGAACCTTGCCTACATACCTCAAGTCAATATTCTCGATCTTTGCAACCTTATCAAGGAGATTCCTCCTGTATTCCTGCATGCTGTCGCCATTCGGCGCCGTGAGACCCACGCCAGTGATAACTATTCTCAAACTGTCCTTTTTACACATAATTTTAAAAATCCACTTCCAGTTTTTCTTCAAAGGGTTTAAGTTAAGACATAAATGGAAAAAATCAATACTATGATTAAAGGTATAGGAACAGATATTGTAAAAGTTTCAAGGATCGGCGATATGATGGCACGTCATTCCGCCAGATTTCAAGGACGCGTCTTCACTTCCCAGGAAATTGTCCAGGCATCGAATTACAAGCCGGAAAACCAGTATTTCGCCGCCAGATGGGCCGCGAAAGAGGCCTTTTCGAAAGCGCTGGGAACCGGAATCGGCGAAAAATGCGCCTGGCTCGACATCAACGTTGTCAGCGATCAAAATGGACGTCCGTCTCTTGAGATTTCCGGAACAGCTCTGGAAACCGCAAAACTCAAAGGGATCGAAAACATCCAAGTCTCGATAAGTCACGAGGATAACTACGCCATTGCATTCGTCGTGCTAGAAGGAGATTGACAGATGAAGACAGTGTCCGTCAAACAAATGAGGGAACTTGACAGAAAAACAATCTGCGAGGCGGAAATCGAAGGAAAAATCCTCATGGAGAGGGCGGGAGCAGGTGCCGCCGAATTCATAGCCGCATTTTCAGAATCGCTTGACAGCTCCCACTCGAGGCGATATGTCATTCTTGCGGGAAAGGGAAACAACGGCGGCGATGCCTATGTGGTGGCCAGACACCTCCTTGAAAAAACAAACAAGAAAGTCGCGATTTTCGCAGTTTGCGCCCCGGAAGAACTCTCCGGCGACGCCAGATGGCATGCGCAAAGGACCCCGGGTGAAATTCCCCGCGAGATTCGCAAAAAACTCCACCGCGAAGATTTCAAGCCTAGAGACATCATAATTGATGGTCTTCTCGGAACCGGTGTCTCGGGCACGCTCAGAGAGCCATACCCGCAGTGGATCAAACTAGTGAATTCACTGGATTTGCCAGTGATCTCCCTCGATCTTCCATCTGGACTCAATGCAGACGATGGAAGCTTTTCCACGGCCATCAGAGCGGATATGACAGTCACGATGGGACTGCCCAAAAGAGGATTCATCCTTGGTCGGGCACCTGAAATCTTAGGAATCCTCAAGTTTGTTGACATTGGAATACCGGAAAAGTTTGTTGAGGAAGTGGAATCAGGTTTTGAAATGATCTTCGAACAGGACATAAGAAAATTCCTCGGCAGGATTCCCCCTTTGTCGCATAAGAAAAGCAGAGGGATTGTCTGCGTGATAGGCGGAAGCTCTCTTTTTCCAGGTGCCCCGTTCCTCGCCGCCTGCGCCGCCCTACGTTCGGGAAGCGGCCTCGTAACAGTCGCAGTTCCGGACAAGATAGAATTTAACAATCCCGAAATGCTCGCTCTGATCACGAGAAAAATTCCGGGCGACTCCGAAGGCTTTTTTTCGGAGAAATCCATATCTCGCATTATTCCATTAATAGGAGATGCAGATTCTGCGATCATTGGCCCTGGTCTCGGGAATGGCTCGGAATTGCCGGTGTTTCTCGAGAAAATCTTGAAAATGTCGAAAAGAACCGTTTTTGATGCCGATGCACTCAACATTTTTGCGAAATTCGCAGGAAAGACAAAAATCCCGCCAAATTCTGTGCTTACACCGCATCCCGGTGAAATTAAAAGGCTTCTGAGGGGATTCGGACTTGGAAGTCTGACTGATTCGGACAGGCTGACACAGGCGTCCGCTCTAGCATCGAAATTGAAAACGGTAGTCGTTTTGAAAGGACATCAGACTGTAATTGCCTCGCCTGAAAGGGTTTGCGTGAACAGTTCTGGAACTCCGGGGCTTGCAAGCGCAGGCACAGGAGATGTCCTCACAGGAATCATAGCGACATTTCTTGCGCAGGATCTCGAACCATTCGATGCCGCAGTGGCCGGTGTTTTTATCCATGGGCTGGCTGCGGAACTGTCTCCTTCCGGCCATAGAGGCCTGATAGCCGACGAACTCATCTCACTTCTCCCAGCCGCGATGAGGAGAACATCGCCTTTCGCATAGAAATAGAGTCCGCATTGAAAATGATGATGTCAATTTCAGATTTTCTGACTCGTAGCTTCAATGGCTCTGTAGATGTGGGAAAAAGGCTTGTGGCTAAAAAAGGATTACAGTCGGGAAATCTGAATAAAAACTCACCTGTGCCCTTTGAAGAGGATATTCAATCCGCAGTTCAAAAGAAAATTCAGGTCGGCTCCGATGCTCTTTTCAGCCTTCATCGCAAAGAGAATTTTCAGAATTCGCGCGGGGGTATAGAATTTTCTGTATGCCATACGGTGATAGCGCCGGAGTTCCTCATTGCTTAACTGTGGATTGAAAAATCGCTCGTTCTGCCTGTCGAAGCTGATAAAATCCTTGGTGTAGTCGGGTGTGATTCCCCCAGCCGCAACCGACATATCGTAGAGTTTTGTCCCCGGAAATGGTGTGACAACAAAAAAATGGGCGTGATGCGCTGGCGTGGAGGCCGCGAACTCGACAGTCTTGCGGAGCGTCTCAGGAGTATCGAACGGCATTCCCATCATGAAGAGAAGTCCGATCCTAAATCCGCAGGACGCAAGAGTCTTCAATGTGTCGTTGACTTTTTCCAGATCAAGCTTTTTCCCAAGAGCATCTATGACTGCCTGATCGGCAGACTCAACCGCGAGATTTACATAGTAGAAACCGGCCTTCCTCATCAGTCTGAACATTTCCGGATCATTTATGTCAGCCCTTATCCCGTTTGGGAGGGTGATCCGTAAATTCCACCCTTTCCTGATGATTGCCTCGCAGAGATTTTTAACCCGCTCCGGGTTCAACGTGAAATTGTCGTCCCAGAAATGGATCTCCCTGGCACCGAACTTTTTGATTAGCCATTCCATTTCGGCTACGGTTTTTTCGATGCTTCTCTGGCGATATTTGTTGCCGTGTATGAATGTCGTGCAGTTGATGCAGTTGAATGGGCATCCACGCTGTGTCTGCATGAGATAGCCCGGTTGAAAGCCGGGGAAATTGTATTTGTTGATGTCCACAAGATCCCAGGCCGGAAATTCTAGTCCGTCGAGATCATCTATATACTTTTCCCTCTGGTTCACGATTATCTTTCCGTCTTCGCAATATGCTATTCCCGGGATTTCCTTCAATGGTTTTCCCTTGCAGATGTCAACCGCCTGCGTTTCGCCCTCTCCAATAACAACTATGTCGGCGAGATGCGGAATCAGCTTCTTGTATTCTGCACTCGGATATGGCCCACCCCAGACAATAATTTTGTCTGGAAATTTTTTTCTTACATGCTCGGCGATTTTCGCGCCGGAAAAGGCGTGCGAGACATTGGCTGTTATTCCAATTGAACTGTGCTTAACGATTTCAGTGTCAATCTTGTCTAGGAACTTGTCTTCGACCTTGCAGTCAATCATCGTGACAGGTTCGCCTGCCTTCCTGAGCGCCGACGCGATATACAATGCCCCGATCTGGGGACAGTTGAACCAAAGCCTGTAGTCTGGGACAATTAAAAGCATGATAAGACATTATCTCCAAAACTTGTCTTGAATGTAGCTGGGCATTGGATATTCCGTGCTTGCCCCTCGTAGATCGAAGAGCGAAGTGGGGTTCTATCTTGGATATTCATTTTTAGACTTCCTACATTTTTCTGATCTCTCTGTCATGGACACGGCACAGCACAATCTGTGATGAGATAGCTCCTACAAGACACATAAACATGTCCCACTGGGTGTCCCATATGTCGCCCTGGGTCCCGAGGAACGCATTCGCCTTTTCCCCAGTCGAGACCGAGACCCACCATTCAATCATTTCAAAAAATGCGCTGAAGGAAAGGCAGATACATGTGACAAAAAGGAAGAGCCATCTGCCGTGGTTGACCGGAGATTTTCTAATCAGGATTTCGCGTGCAAGTATAGCAGGCACAAATCCCTGTGCAAAATGCCCTATACGATCGTAATGATTCCTTGAAAAATCGAAAAAATCCTTGGCCCATAGACCTGCAGGTACCTTTTCATAAGTGTAATAGCCACCCACAATCAGAATCAATGCGTGAATGAAGAGCAGTCTGTAGAGCAGGGGGGTGAGAGGAAATCGTTTATTGGTTGCAAACAGAACAATTATTCCTGCTGGTATCCAAGATATCTCCAGAATCCAGATGAAACGGTCAGCAGGTTTAATCCCGGACAAAAGCAGGGCAATCAGTGTCAGCAGAAGAAGTATGCATTTTTCCGAGAAAATATTTTTTTTCATATTGCTTAACAGATAACCTACTCAGAAGGAAAAATCAAATCAGACAGGAAAGAGATATCGTGTTGAATTTGATATCCATCGCGTCGGAACGGGACAGAAACGCCACCGGGTGAGATGTGCCCGCGACGATTCCGCCATAGGCGCATTGCGAAAAATACATTATCCCTTTGGCAAAAATATTTCCGACAAGAACCGATGGCACAAGAAGGATGTCCGCCTGTCCTGCGACTGGCCCTGAAATGCCTTTTGCCCTAGCCGCATCCAGGCTGACGGCATTGTCAACCGCCAACGGTCCCTGGACAAGACATCCGGGAACTCCAGCCTTGGCTATTTCATCGGCATCAACCGTCTCTGGCATTTTCGGATTAACTTTTTCCACTGCCGCGAGAATCGCAACCTTCGGAATTTCAATTCCGAGAGCTCTTGCGACCGGCAGCGCATTTTTGATTATCTCGACTTTTTCCTCGCGGGTCGGCTGAAGGCAGATTCCGCCATCTGTGATCAGAATTAGTCGTCCGAAAGCTTCGATCACGGCAATGTGGCTGATGAGCTTTCCGGAACGCAACCCATTCTCCTTGTCGAGAACCGCCCCCATGAAGATCTTGGTGTCAACGTGGCCCTTCATCAATATGTCGGCTTCTCCGTTTCTGACGGCCAATGCCGCCTTTGTCGCGTCATCGAAGATCAGAGACTCTGCGAGTTTTTTATTTTTTGCCTTTTCCAGTGCGTCAACAAGCTCGGGATCCGGGATTCCTGCGATCGCGATTTTTCTGATTCCGCGTTTCTTCGCCTCTTCGGCAATCTCGTTGAAATTTTTCATTGGCAATCTCCCGATATAAAACTTAATTTAACCACAAAGACACAAAAGTATTTTTATGATGAGAGACAAATATCTGTGTCTTTGTGCCTCCGTGGTCAATTTTGATTTTATTCTTTTTCCATTAGCGTATCTTCAGTGTGGCGAGCCCAAGCAGTGCGAATATGCCGGAAATGATCCAGAATCTTACGACGATCTGTGTTTCCGTCCAGCCTTTTTTCTCGAAGTGATGATGAATGGGGGTCATGAGGAATACTCGTTTTTTGAAAAGCTTGAAGCTTGTCACCTGGATTATCACCGAGACCGCCTCAATCACGAAGACGCCTCCCACGAGAATCAGAACCAGCTCCTGTTTCACGAGAACTGCGATCAGGCCTATCGAGCCGCCTAGAGAGAGACTTCCGGTGTCACCCATGAACATTGATGCCGGATGGCAGTTGAACCATAGAAATCCGATGCAGGCGCCGGTGATCGCCGCGGCAAAAACCGTGACTTCGCTTGCTCCCGGGATGAAAGGAATGCTAAGATATCCTGCGAAAATCTTGTGTCCGCACATATATGCGAAAATCGCATATGTGAGCGAGCAGAATATCGAACAGCCCACCGCCAGGCCATCCTTTCCGTCAGTGAGGTTCACGGCATTTGACGATCCGACGACAACCAGTGCGGCGAACCCGAGGATAATCCACAATGGAAGCTGGACCAAGACGGGATTTTTATAGAATGGAAGCATAACTTCGCCTTCGCCGATTCCGCTTCCCGGAACTATCGTGAGAAACCAGACTGCCGCGACGGCGATCGAAATCTGGAGGAACAGTTTCAGCCTACCAGAAATGCCGTCTCTCTTGAGCTTTGCTATCTTGGTGTAGTCGTCGAGAAAACCGATTGCAGCCAGCGAAAGCAATGTGAACAGAAATGCGAGGATCATCATATTACTCGGGTTTGCCCATAGAATTGTTGAAACCGTGATCGAAAAGACAATCAGCACGCCGCCCATGGAAGGAGTTTTTTCCTTGTCAGCGTCGAGGTGTTCATCTGGGACTAGACCTTTGAGGCGCGAGGGTGCCACGGTGCTTAACTTCTTTAGAAGCATAACTGTGAGGGGGCCCAGTATGATCGAGATGAGCAGGGCGGTGAAGAGTGCCCCGCCAGCTCTGAATGTCACGTAATAGAAAAGCCTGAGAGGCCCGAAAAGCTTGTCAAGTTCCGCAAGATAATATAGCATTCGTCAAAAACTCCGTATTGATACTGTTAAACTTTTTATAATTAAGAATTGTCTTTAGTGATAGGACGCGCATTATGATGCAATTCCCTAAATGATTTTACTCCCAGAAAAGTCAGTGATGACGGACAGCGACTTTAAAACAAATTTGATATTTCCCATGAATATCTCCTGTCAGCTTTTCATCCCGAAAGTCTTCTCCTTGAGATTGAGATAGAAAACGTAGTTTTCCCAGCTTACATCTGGCGGGCACCTGTGATCGCAGAAGGGAATGTAGCCGCCACGTTCGACAAGCGGAATCAGGGAATTCATATATTCCGTGATGGCCTCCGGGCCAGCCGCCATTTTGATCTTGTCGAATCCTCCCATTATGCGCAGATCCTTCCCGTATTCCTTAAGAAGTTCTCCAGGATGGCAGCAGCACATGACCTCGAACGGGAACAGGCAGTTGACCCCACCCTCCAGAAAATATGGCAGTATGGGGCGAACATCTCCGTCACAGTCAATCCACCATAAATCAATCCCGTATTTTTTCAGTTTCGCATTTATGCGCTTGTATCTCGGGAGAATTTTATCCTTGAAGAAATCAACCGAAACAAGAGGTCCATTCTTGAAACAGATATCCTCCCAGCCGGAAGCATAGTCGAATTTGAAATGCGGAAGTACTTGATCCAGAAAATTTTCTACCAGGACACACTGGTTCTCGATCATGTCCTCGACCATTTCAGGATAGTCGTAAATCGCATAGCACATTCCCTCGACGGTCAGCAGATTTCTTACCTGCCCGATCATGGATCCACATGAGACACCAAATGGATAATCCCTGTCGTTCGGGTGTTCCTTTAGAAGGCTCTTTATATCGATTTTTCTGTCGGGATTGTCGGGGTTGAGATGCTTTTTCTTAACTTTCTTCCAGTCATCCGGGGTCTGTATCGACGAGCCGATATAATGCGGAATCGTGCTGTGCCCGTCCTTGGGAATCTCGCAGATAAGTCCATTGTGATCCACGATTGTTCTCATGGTGTCTGTCTCAGAGATGGTACTGCGTTCGAAATCGGGGAGCAGCCAGGGGGATCCTACGCCTGCCGTCCTGTCGAAACTGAAGAACTCATTCGCCTGTCCTTCATTTGTTATTCCATTTTCAATGAACGGCTTCCAGAGCTCGTAGTTCTCATCCCAGTAGCCGAACTCCATGTTGAAGCATCTGTCAATCGGCTTGTAATGCATCTGGTTGTTGAAACGTTCGCGGTCGGTGATTTTGCTTTTCCACTTTGGACGGCAGGGATTGATTTTAGACATTTTAATTATCCTCCTACATGCTGTTATTTAGAGTATTGCGAAATTCGCAGTTATTGCTCAGGAATTCAGAAGTCAGAATGATGGGAAAATCTGAACTCAATCTTCTGACTACCGACTTCTGGCTCCTGACTACTTTTTATGCGAAATCAGTTATTCCGCACGAGTCTTTATCCTTCAGCATGAGTTCGGCAAAAAAAACTGATTTACTGAATTCTTACCTTGCAACATCGTTCAAATATTGCAAGCGATTGACACGAAAATCTTACGTGATATATTGAAGCAACATGATATCCGCCAATTCAAGTCAAAGAACCAAGAGTGATTCCGCAGGATGGCTGAACAATCCATGGAACGATAGTGAAAAATAAATTAAAGTGTTGCGATGAATAATTGCATAAGTGCGCTGGGATTTGCAGTGTTCATTTTTCTGGCCTGGCTACTGAGTGCCAACCGGCGTGCGGTATGCTGGCGTCCGGTGCTCGGAGGAATGCTGCTACAGTTCATATTTGCACTTCTCATATTCTGTTTTCCGGCAACCCGTTCTTTCTTTGTAATGTTCAGCAATGGATTCACGAGCATGATAAACCTTTCGCAGGAAGGGATAGTCTTCGTGTTCGGTTCGCTTGGTGTGACCGGGCCTCCGCATGGCTTCATCCTCGCCTTCCAGGTGCTGCCTTTCATCGTCATCTTCTCCAGCATGATGTCCGCTCTTTACTTTGTGCGTATCATGCCTCTGGTGATAAGGTTTTTCGCAATTATCTTTGCCAGAACAATGCGTGTGAGCGGGGCGGAATCGCTGTGCGCCTCGGCAAACATCTTCGTCGGAATCGAGTCGTCGGTGACCGTCCGCCCATATCTGTCTCGCATGACGGAGTCCGAGCTTTTCGTTGTACTGACAACGGGTATGGCGACTTCGGCATCGAGCGTTCTTGCCGTATATGTCTCCATGTTGAAAGACACGTTTCCACTGATTGCCGGGCATTTGCTGAGCGCATCGCTGATCTCGGCACCTGCCGCATTCGTGATCTGCAAGCTGATGATACCGGAGATCGGCTCCCCGGAGACAATGCGGGCAGAGGACTGCCGGGTTGACTCCGGTGATGATTCCAAAAACTTTGTCGAGGCTGTCATGAAAGGTGCCGACTATGGAGGGCGTATGGCGGCAAGTGTGGCGATCACACTGATAGCTTTCGTTGGCCTGCTGGCCATAATCAACGGCCTGATCGGATGGATTGGAGTCAAGGTGGGATTCGGCGGTTTGAACATACAGGCCGCCCTCGCCTACATGTTCTGTCCGTTCACTTGGCTGATGGGGGTGCCCTCTTCGGAAGTCTGGCCGGTGGCGCGCATGCTGGGTGAACGGCTGGTAGTCACCGAAATACCTGCATATCAGCATCTTGCCGATTTTGCGGCAGGCGGCGGAAGCGGACGTTCAGTGCTGATAGCCAGCTATGCCCTGTGCGGATTCGCCCATGTGGCCTCGATGGGAATTTTCGTGGCGGGAACCGGAGCCCTCGCTCCCGACAGGCTTCCAACCCTATCCAGACTGGGGCCCAGGGCACTTCTCGCGGCGACACTGGTCACAATGATGACCGGTTGCGTGGCAGGAATGTTCTACTACGGCCAGGCCGGCATACTCAGGTAGCGGCAGATCATTAAATTTTTTTGAAAAAAAATTAAATATACACATCGGATTTCAGTTTCTGCGGCGACCATACTTATAGAAAGAACGAAAATTGGGACATTGATTAAATGACGGATCAGATGCAAAAAAACGATCAGGTGCAAAAAACAGACAAGGAATTGCTGGCCAGATTCATCCAGAGCTCGGATGAGACTGCAGTGGACGAACTTGTCAAAAGATACACGCCGATGGTCTTCCGCACCGGATACCGCGTTCTTCTCGATGTCCATGAGGCCAATGATGTTGCTCAGGCCACCTTCATAGTGTTGATAAAAAAGGCGGACAGCTTGAAATCGGTTTCAAATCTGGGTGCCTGGCTCCACACTGTGGCGAGGAACGCCGCGGTAAACGCATTGCGGATGAAAGTCCGCAGGAAAACAAGGGAAAAACAGAGTATGCTCGACTTTTCAACCCAGGATTCGGATCATTCGGAGAATTTGCGGGAAATCCTGTACCAAAATCTGGACCAGAAAATTGGCAAACTCACCGATAATCAGCGGCAGGCTGTCATTCTCCGTTATCTGCAGGGGTACAGTGAAAAGGAGTCTGCGTCAATCGCCGGCTGTACGATTGACGCTCTCAGCCGACGGGCATACGATGGACTGACCCTGCTGCGCAAACGGCTGGGACATATCAATCCGGCGTTTGGCATTTCATCAACCACGTTGGTTTCGTTTCTCAATAATGAAGCGAAAGAGCAAGTCTCATCATCAGTTCTTTCTTCTGTCAAATCCGCCATCTTATCGGCCAAGGCAGGTTCCTTGGCGGCCGGCGGAACAAACGCAAATCTTTTAGCAAAAGGAGTACTGAAAATGATGTTCTGGAGAAAAGTCAAAATCGTGGCTGCTGCGATCATCGCAATAGCAGTCGTCCCGTCAGCAGTTATTATCGCGCAAAACATTGGCACCGGTTTGCAAGACAAGGGAACGCCGGAAAAAAACAGCGTATCAGCCTCAATCTCGGAGCAGAAAACCCCCAATCCGGGCATCGAAAAGGAAAACAGACAAACCCAAAAAACAGATCCTAAGGCGGGAATGCAAAAGGCAAGTCCCAAGAAAGCAAAACCTAATCCGACTAACCCTTTGCTTCCAGATGTTCTCAATGGCACGGTTTATTGTTGCAAGATACCTGTCGGTGCCATAAAAGACCGTTTGACATTCGAGGAAGTTAAAAAAATGACTTCTGTCCAAGTACAGAAAATTTCTTTTAAACGAGATGCTGTGAATAATGTGAAATTCGAAACTGGCAAGGAATTGCACTCTTTTAATATTGAGTCTGCACCCGACAATTATTTAAAAATAACCTCAATGGTAATCGCACCGTGGGGAAGCCCGACTCAGGTCTATTTAGTCCGTCTTGACAAGACACCTCTCCTAATAGAATATAGCCAGTGCAATCAAAATCCTGGTTGGAACTGCACATTCATCGAGTTTGAAAATCTCACCAACTCCACAGTCGTTACGGATTTCGCTGCGACAACGAAGGACATAGATAAGGAAAAAATGGAATGGGAAAAGAAGACTTTATTGAAGCCTGACATGGATTTCCAGGCCGAATTGGCACGGTTGGAAGAATTGCCGAAAGGGGGAGAGCGCAATAAGGTATTGGAAGCTCTGGCTGTGAACTGGATGATCAAGGATTTTGAAAACGCGAGCGAATGGATTATTAGGCTTCCTCAAGACGACCTTAATGTTGTACTTCGTTCAATAGGCATGAGTGAAGTGATAGAGCTGGAACTTGAAGCAAAATTGCTGGACAAACTTCCATATGACAATGCCAACCCTGAATTTATTAATTTTGGAAAAAGATGGGCAACAAGTGATCTCACCTCAGCGAAGGAATGGCTGCTTAAGATGCCAGAGGGTAAAAACCGATATCAGGCAGCTTGGGGAATTGTCCCCTCTTGGGCGGAGAAAGAACCCGAGGATGCCGCAAAAGTGGGCGGAACAGTTATCAGGGAATGATCGAAATGAAATGATGTCCGCCGTCGCTTGTGGGTGGGTCAAGAAAAATCCTGAAGGCGCTGCAAAATGGGCTCTTGAACTTCCATCTCCGCAAGATCAGAAACAAGTTATTCCCACTACGCTCTTGGAACCGACGAAACAAGAACTTCTGAAACAATTGGAAGAAAAATAGCCAATTGCAGTGGTTTCTTTAACTCAACTCAAAATATTTGATTCCCGCTGGCGCTAAGCGTCCGCGGGAATCTGTTTTTCTATCCTGCTCTTGACGGTTCTTCTGTCAAGCTCCAGAATCCGGGCTGTCTCGCAATAATTCTTTGTCCTGCCGTATATCAGAAGACAATACTTGTTCAGGACTTCGTCCGCAGTGAGGGTTCCTGCAGAAATGGATTCCAGCAAATCATCTTTTTTCGTTTGCCTTTCCGGTGGCTTGTAACTGCCTCTGACAAGAACGTTGAAGACGCACTGTTCGAGTTCGCGTACATTTCCAGGCCACTCGTAGTTGGCGGGAAGATTTTTTTTCATCCAGCCGAGCACCTCCTTCACAAGTGAAACCGCGCCATCCTCGCCGAGAATTCTTATGCAAAGAAAGTTGACAAGATTTTCTAGCTCGTCGGGAGAGTCGTCAAGCTGTTCCCTAAGTGATGGTGTCGTTATCATGTCTGCGCAGATACGATAATAGAGGTCAGCCCTGAATCTGCCTTCGCGCATCTCATCCTGGAGATTCCTGTTTGTCGCTGCGATAACTTTTCCCTTGAAAGTCTTCATCTTATTTTCGCCGAGCCGCCGAAAACTGCGATCTTGCAGGAGACGCAGAAGTTTGACCTGTATCTCCCGGTTTATCTCTCCTATCTCGTCAAGAAAAACTGTTCCGAACTGCGAGGAGACCTCAAGTCTGCCGATCCTGTCCTCGAGCGCCCCGGTGAAGGCCCCCCTCTTATGTCCGAAGAGTTCCGATTCGATCAGATTCTGCGCCAATGCCGAAAGATGCAAAGGGAAAAACTGTTCTGTGAATTTCTCCTCGAATACAAGCTTGTCTGCATCGAAAGGAACATAGCGGCAGAATGCGATCGCCCGTGCTACAAGCTCCTTCCCTGTTCCGGAAGGTCCTGTTATCAAGGTTGTTATGTCGTTCATCCTGTTGAAAAGCGAAGCTCCATAGCGGAGCATGTCATGGGTGAAGATTGACTGCCATACTGCCGCCCTCAGCCTGGCCGTCGGAAGAGATCCGCCGATTATGAAACGGAATATATAGTGGAAGGCGCGATGAATCTGGAAGAACATCGCGAAAATGTGTTCCGGCGCATAAGGCATGACAATAATGTTCCCGGGGATCCGGGTCAGGCGGTCAATATCCGAAAGAAAATCACTGTAGAAACCGAGAGGCGCGTCGTTTTCCCTTCCAATATATGTGTAAAATTTACCCATGTATGACTCGAAAAGATGATATATGACCATATCGGCATAGACTTTTTCCTCACTGGCGGGAACCGTTTTTTTCGTCCGGCCAATCTCCCTGCCCATCTTTTCGATAAGCCACGCCGTCTTTTCCCTGATTTTTCCGATGTTGAGATCCTGGGGGTTTTCGCCAGCACGAAGATTCCACACGATGCCGGTATCCAGATAGTCGCGTCCGAGAATGGTTTTCTCGAGTTCCTGCCGCTCCTTAAGGAACGGATTCGTGTAGTTCAGCGCGGCAACCGCCTCCGCGGCTTTCATTTCGTCGCCATTCAGCAATGCCATAATAAACCTCGCATTATTCACTAATAAAATTTGTCTAGCAATGTTTATTGTCGTTTTAAGTAGGTCCGGTCTCGATGAGACCGGACATGTCTGGTTTCATCGAAACCAGACCTACTTTTGCGCATCCCCTGCAAAGGCGGGAAACTTTTGTTTCAGCCAAATGCCTACTTCAAGACTAATCTAGCCTATCTATTCATTTTTTGTATAGCATATATTCATTATTTGTATATTTATTTTTTATTATCTAATACCTCTGAAAATTACCGATATTTATATCTTATTGTATTGCAGTGTGTTATAAATATTAAATCTCCAATGGCATCACACTTGCTATAATCTCTGGCACTAGGTGGACAAAAGCTCTGCAAAACAAAAAAAGGAGAAAGAAGATGAAGAAGATGCTGGGGTTGGCGGTGATTTGTTTCCTGTCATTGAACCTGATGTCGGCCGAGGACGAAGGCTACTTCCTGTCGTTCAGCCAGAAGGGACAGCTGATATGGCGCGGTGAGATCAAGGGCGATGACGGCAGCTGGTACAACATCAGGATGGTCCCGGGCTACGTGGCGCCGTCAAGAAACGCCTTGGAAAACTGGGGCGATGCGACGGACTCGTTCGGGGAGTATTTTGAAGCTCGGAAGTACAAGGATCTTTCCAGAAACAGCTCCGACGCGTATGAATGGGCTTTCGACGACTGCATCAACAAGTTCATCATAAAAGGCGTTCCGGACTCCTGGTCGGAATATTTCGGCGCCGCGAACAATAAGGTCGAGAAAAGGATTTTTGGATGGCCGATGGCATACCCGGTTGCAGTGTTTCAGACTTTTGTGGACAATGTTTTCAGGGGCGTAGCCGGAACCACGGGTTGCGTCTTCGGAGCAACAGCGGGAACAGTCATAGTGCCGGGATATCACATGATCAATTCGGGAACAAAGGGAGTCTATTACTTTGTCGGTCCGGGAATGATTCTTCCCATGAGCGCATATACCTGGAACACAATAATATCACCTCCGCTTGCGCTGACCGGGCAGAAACCGTCCGAGGAAAGAATTGATGGTTACTGGGTGACCAAGATCAGCCCTGATGAATACCAAGCTGAAAACAACAAACTGGATGGGGATGATATAGACGCAATTGCCGTATGGGGGAAAATCCTTTATGACAATCTCTGGAAATATGAGGACGAGCGGGTGAAAAACCAGAAGATCCTGGCTGACAAGTTACAGGCGCTTAACGAGGAGATTTCTAAGAAGAAACAGGAACTTATTGACGACAGTTCTAAAACTAGCAAGGACTCGTACAAGGCGGAACAAGATGGGCACAAGAGACTTCTAAATTCTCCGGAAAATAATGAAATCATATGTAAGCTGGGAGAGATGGGATTAAGTAATTATACTGTGGAAGTAAATTATTATAAGCTTACAAGAGCTCTCGCAGGCAAAAACATGAGCGAAGAACAGGCTAGGACGGCTTATGAGCTGCTGAAAAGATACTCCAACATCAAGCCGGTTGCCGGCAAACCGTCTTCCAACAAAAAGGACTCTGCCGAGAAAACAGATCCCGTCAAAGAAACCATCCAAGTCTTAAAGAACACCGACAAATAAATCTATTTTAGTAAAACTATATAGAGTTTTGCGAAATTCACAGTTATTACACAGGAATTCAGAATTCAGGAGTCAGAATTCAGAATGAGGAAAAAATCTGAACTCAATCTTCTGACTACTGACTTCTGGCTCCTGACTACTTTTGTGCGAAACCAGTCATTTCGCACGACTCTTTAAAACTATACCAAAGGAGGAAAACATATAATTTGGGGAAGAATACATATGTGGGACTTGTAGCAGTCGGGGTCGCTGTCGGTATCGGAATCGGGATCGATTCAAGGTGGTAAGATTCGATGCCGATTCCGACCCCGAGACCGATAAATCGCCATAGTGAACAATTTCTACAAATAAGGAAGATCGTATATTTTTAAAATCACTAACAAAGGAGAAGAAATCATGAAGAAACGTTTGATGGTAGGAACAATTGCCGCAGTTGTAATGTCAGGAATTCTGCTCTATGGACAGGAGAAACCTCCCGCCGCTCAGGCCGGTGAAACAAAGACTGTCTCCAAGTACAATGGAGATGCGATTATTGAACCATTTCTGGAAGGCGGACGAATAGGAGAAGGACGGCAGGCAGTGGAACTGGCGCCACACCTTATCTTGAAAAGGGAACAGTGTCCGATCCTGAGTTATGGAAGACGTTCGACCGCACATTCCATGGGGAATTTGTATTCTTCGCAATCTGGTTCAACTGAATTCACAAAAAATAAAACGAAAGAGATTTTGAAATGAAAACAGAGATTGGAGGACATGGAGGCATACTCATGCTTACAATCTTAGCGACTTCAAGGTATTCTTCTTCAAGTGAAAGGGCCAAGTGCTATCCTGACCGTCCCCGGCTTGGATAAGCAGTTGAGCTTAACATCCGATCAGAGAACGAGAATTCAGTACATAATCTGTGGTTATGCAGAAGAGCTTATGCCATTCAGGCTCCGGTATGGGCACACGATGCTCCAGAAGAATCGCGCGAGCCAAACCCCTGAAGAGTTCCAGAAGGAACAGGACGCATTGCTTTTGGTTATCACTGAAATTCTAAAATCCCGTGACGAAGAAATTCTTTCAGTATTCAGCGCTTCAGCGGGATATCTGCATCACGGAGATTTATGACCCCATCCTTAGCCTTCGACGCATCCAGCTTCAAAGACTGGGAGTAAACGGGGGATTTCACCGGCTTGCCGTTCCATGTCGCATCGTTGATCTCCTTGATGAATACGGTGCCGTCCTTCGGGATCTTCACCTTGGCGAACTCCAGCTTGAAGATACTCCCGTGGATCTTATCGCTCCACTCCGAGTCACCTTTGCTGGCTTTGACTATGACATCTTCAGCTTTCTCGTCAGCCAGCTTTTCGTCTATCATCTGAAACTCGATTTTGTTCGTCTTGAGACCTAAAATCCCTACAGTTTAATAACCATGCTGATTTATTCAGGATTGATGGGGAAATTAAGAGCGGCAAGGATTTCGCGTTGCTTCTTTGAGATTTCGCCAAGGACTGAAGTGCCATCTTCCGAG
>CAIQLG010000065.1 GCA_903872565.1 uncultured Lentisphaerota bacterium
CGCCTCCAACATGGAGGCGGCTACATAGGTCCTGGCGTAGCCGGTTAAGTTCATCGTATAGGAAATTGTATTTTCCTAAGGAATGCCGTATGGCTTGAAACTTGTAGCCACGGCCATGTTGGCCGTGTCGCCTCCAACATCCGCCTACGCAAAGGAGCTACGGCGAGACATGTGGAGGCGGCTACATAAGCCCCGGCGTAGCCGGTTAAGTTCACATCATCCGATCTTGACACCAAAATATGGAAAAGGCTGAGGGATTACCGGGAATCTGAATTAAAACACATTTTCCCCAAAAAAGTCTTGAAAATAACCCCCTCAAGTGTTATAAATGGAGCTGAGTCATCTCACAGGATGATGGATTAATGGATTTTTGGATTAATGGATGATTGTAGAGGAATCATTAAATTTTATGCGTCTTACTCCGGAAAAATCTGGTGTTGCTGTTATAGGCCCGGCGGGTGAATCTGCCGGACAGCTTACTTTTTAAGCGCATCCGGATTTCCAGATTCCCCGCCGGGTTCCCTGCCTAAAACCAAACACCCCTCAAATCATTAACAATTTTTATGGAGTTTTAATATATGAATAAAAAAAACATGAGAGCAAAAAACGAAAAACAAATACCGATGAAAGGTAGTGAGATAGCCATCAAATGCCTTGAAATGGCGAATGTGAAGACAATTTTCGCCTATCCCGGCGGTGCATCGATGGAACTTCATCAGGCACTTAGAAACTCGAAATTGAGGGTCATCCTACCCCGTCATGAGCAGGGCGGTGCATTCGCGGCCGGAGGCTTCGCAAGAGCCTCGGGCGAAACCGGAGTCTGCATGGCAACAAGTGGCCCGGGTGCAACAAATCTCATAACCGGAATCGCGGATGCCTATGTTGATTCCATTCCGATGGTCGCCATCACAGGCCAGGTGCCATCTAAGCTCATCGGGAAAAACGCCTTCCAGGAAATTGACATCATCGGAGTGACTCGTCCCATTGTCAAGCACAGCTATCTTGTCCTGGATGCCGAGGAGATTCCAAAAGTTTTCGCAGAGGCCTTTTATCTCGCCAACAGCGGAAGACCCGGTCCGGTACTCATAGACCTTCCAAAAAATATCCAGCAGCAGATGTGTGTCCCAGTCTTTCCGGAAAAAACCACCGTCAGGGCATACAGGCCAGACCATACTGTGAAGCCTGAGGATATCGAGAAGATCAGAGAGGCGATCAAAAACTCCAAGAGACCATGCATATATGCCGGAGGGGGAATAATAATCTCGAACGCTTCGGCCCAGCTCACAGAATTCGCAAAAAAATACAACATACCTGTCGTTACCACTTTCATGGGCATTGGTTCGATTCCCGAAGACGATCCGCTTTCACTCAAGTGGCTCGGAATGCATGGTACATATTATGCGAATTACGCAGCGAACGAAGCCGACCTGCTCATAACTCTTGGCGCAAGATTCGACGACCGTGTAACAGGTCCCGTCGAAACTTTTGCAGCAAACGCCAAAGTCATCCACGTTGACATTGACAAGTCCGAAATCAACAAGAACATCAGGGCCGACATTGGCATAGTCGCCAACGTGAAGGACATCCTCACAGCGCTCAATAAAAAACCCCTGAGACAGGACTATGCAGACTGGTTCGCCCAGATCAACGAGTGGAGAAGAAAATATCCCCTCACCTACAAACAACACAAAAACATCCAGCCGCAGTTTGTCATCCAGACAATTGACAAGATAACAAAAGGAAATGCCATAATAGTGACAGGCGTCGGACAGCATCAGATGTGGTCCGGCCAGTACTACACATACAAGACCCCGAGGCAGTTCATCACCTCAGGCGGGCTCGGCACAATGGGCTTCGGCCTGCCTTCCGCAATGGGAGTCAAAATCGCGCGCCCCGACAAGACTGTCATAAACATTGACGGCGATGGTAGCTTCCAGATGAACATCCAGGAGCTCGGAACACTCCACAGCGAGGGCATTGCTGTAAAAACAGTCATCATAAACAACCAGCATCTTGGAATGGTCGCGCAATGGGAGGACCGCTTTTATGGTAGCAGAAGAGGCAACACTGTCATGAAAAGCAAATTCGCCCAGAGACCATATCCTGATTTCGTCGGTATTGCGAAAGGATACCTCATCCCCGGCAGGGAAGTTTATGAAAAGTCTGAACTCGAAGATGCGATAAGAGAAATGCTCGAGACAGAGGGCCCCTACATCCTCGATGTGCACGTCGAATATCAGGAGCATGTCCTCCCGATGATTCCGCCAGGAAAAAGCTATAAAGGCATTTTGGTGGAGTAAGCAAAGAATAATAACATCGAATATCCAGCTGTGAAATGAAAAATATCCTAATCATGCTCATATGTCTTATTTGGATTATAGGATGTTCACAGGAAAAAAGAATAGATAATGAAAATAAGCTTGCATTCAAAGGAATGGAGCTTAATTCCTGGCATCCAGCAAGTGGAGATTGGTGTTTCAGTCTCCCTGTCGGAACTAATCGAAAAAAAACAATTCCTGAAATTACTGATCCCAAGACCAGAATATCTGGAGTTGCCAATTTAAAAAAGGAACTAGAAAAACTTCCGGAAGGTGAAAATGTATTTTGGGTAAACTATGCAAAAGAACCTGTCCCAAAATCTATTGTCGATGATTTGATTGAATATGCAAAATCAATAAAGATCAAATTAATAAAACTATAGCTGAGTATTGCTCAGCTAAACTATATCATGGCGTAAGTAATTTGATGATGTAGTCGCCCCCGTGCCGGGGGCGTACGGCCAACATGGCCGTGGCTACAACTAATGCAATACAGAAAACTTGAAGCATTACGGTTGCGGCGGAATTGCAGAGGCCTGAAAGGCTGTGACATACCAGCCTGGGCAAGTGTAACGACGCCATGGGTTAAAAATAATATTGATATTGAGCCCTGCCGGGGCGAGACAAAGAGTGCTAGGACACATCAGAGATATTTAATTTGTCGATGTCGCGATGGAGGGTCGAATTCTATTCGACCGCGGTTGAGCAAAGCGCGACCTTTTAGGATTATTTACTGATTGTTCAATAATAAGATTGTCATAAATCTGCTTGGGGGCAAATAAGATGTAGCCGCCCCCGTGCCGGGGGCGCACGGCCAACATGGCCGTGGCTACAAAAGAAAAAGGCTAAACATATATCAATTTAATTTCAGACATCTGAATTTGGGTTTATTAGTTTATTGGAGTCTTACAATTCTTGAAAACCAACAAAATACAAACAGAACTTTCAGATCTTGAAAAAAAAGGTCTCAGGAGAAAACTGAGAAAGATCACCCGTGTTTCCGCGAGGGAATGCGTCCTCGACGGCAAACACTGCATTGATTTCTCCTCCAACAACTATCTTGCTCTCGCAGATGATCCTCGGATTGTCGAAGAATCCATAAATTGGACACGAAAATTTGGCGCAGGCTCCGGAGCATCAAGACTTATCTCGGGCACACTTGCCGAATATTCCGAGCTCGAGGAGAGAATCGCCGCATGGAAAAATTCCGAGGCCGCGCTGATTGTCGGATCCGGATATCTTGCCAATATTGGAATCATCCCTGCGCTTACTGGCCGCGAATGGGCTATTTTTGCAGACAAATTAAATCATAACAGTCTCGTGAATGCCTGCCTGCTTTCAAGATCGGAATTTCACAGATACGCCCACAACGACATTAAGAATCTAAATGAAATTGTAATGCGTCAAATATTTGATGTAGCCGCCCCCGCCTGTCCCGCCGTAGCTTCTTTGCGAAGGCGGATGCCGGGGGCGCCCATGGCCAGCACTCCACTATGCCAAGGCTACGAGGGGCAGGTGGCCGTGGCTACAACTAATGCAACACCAAAAACTGATGCCTTACATGAGATTTTAGAAAAGTCCGAAAGTAAAAATAAAATGCTTGTAAGCGACACAGTCTTTAGCATGGATGGAGATCTCGCCGACATTGACGGAATTGCGAATTTCGCGGAAAAAACTGGAGCCCTTGTTTATCTCGACGAGGCGCATGCAACTGGTGTTTTCGGAAAAAAAGGTGAAGGACTGGCCGGGAATCTCAAAGGTTCGAATGTCATCACGATGGGAACTTTCAGCAAGGCGCTGGGTTCTTATGGCGCATATGTTTCTTGTTCGCGGGAAATAAAAGAATATCTGATCAACAAATGCCAGACTTTCATTTACTCGACCGCACTTCCGCCAGCCGTTTTTGGTGCGATATCCGCGGCAGTGGAACTTGTCCAGACTCCGGAATTCAGTCAGAAACGAACCGATCTTCTGAAAAAATCTGCATTCCTCGCCTCTGAAATCAATAAAATTGGATTCGAAACAGGAAAAACTGGTTCGCCTATAATTCCGGTCATCATAGGTGGGAACAAGGAAGTACTGCGAATTTCGCAATTCCTCCTCGACAAGGGAATCTTTGCGGTCGCGGTAAGGCCGCCGACAGTTCCTGAAGGAAGCGCCCGTCTGCGAATTTCGCTGAACTGCGCCCATAACGGAGAAGACACTTCCAGGCTCCTCGAAGTGCTTCAGACCTGCAAGCAGTTATAAGATTATACTAATTTCAGACTTCTTGATTCGTGGAAAAAGAGGTTGTATGGTTTTCAGTCACCGGACGATGCCGGTGCGAGCATCTTGTAGACCATTCGCAACTCCGTGCCAGGGTAGTTGAACTCCGCGTCATTCAAGTGGACAAGCATCGCCTCGGCCATGCGGTTTA
>CAIQLG010000066.1 GCA_903872565.1 uncultured Lentisphaerota bacterium
GAAAAGGCAAAGACGCATGGAATTGGAATGGAAATAAAAAAAGGCATTTTGAAAATTATGAATGCATTATTTTCTGCATATCTTCTTGATTTGCAACAATCCAGCAATCCATTTATCCAACAATCCATGGGACGATACTGAATCGGCTTCTTAATTTTCTGGTTCATAGTGGCATCCGGCAACTGCTGCATGTTCTGTCCCAATCTCTGCCGCCAGTTCTGCGAATCCTTTGAGAAAACCCAGGATGCTCCAAAGTTTTTTTTCACATACTATCGGCACATCTAGCAGTGCTAGCAGGTAGTCTGGCACATCAAAACTATATTTATCAGCCTGTGTGCAGAAGTAGTCCATGTCCGGCGGATGGAGCAGGAATTGGCCGACGAAAACTTTTCCGATATGCCTCCCACCAATAATGATTGGAGAGGCCGCGTCCGTGAGCCCTAAAGGACAAGTATGGATTGAGTATGACTGCCCAGCCTTGATGTTTGCCGCCAAAATGCTTTCGCTCTCGATGCACTTGCCCAATGTGTCGGGATGGGCACGATGGAATTCTGTGCAGATGCGCTGCCAGCGGGCACCGATGAAAACCTTGCCATTTCTGTCTATTATAGCCGCTCCTATCTCGACGGCATCACAGAAATTCTGTAGTAATGTCTGCATCTGCCTGCGATCGAAAAAGTTCTCCATGATGTCTTCTGCGATTTCGTATGGATTGTTTGACAGCGCGTTTCTCGACGTACTCTCAGGCATATGTTTCCTCTCGACAAGACAACTTGTGACACAGAGTCAAATGCAATACTATTATGGTTTAAAGATACCATATGCTGAAATACTTTCAAGTGAAAAAGATCCCTGATGGATAAAAAAGCGCTTATGGGCTGTTGAAAAATGCGGCAACTTTCGATGAGAGCATCATTTTTCATATGAAATTAAAGAATTAATTCATTACAATAAAAATGCTCCTGGCTCCGCAACAGCGTTGCAGGAGATTTAGAGGGGTTGAAAATTGGTATTCTTGGAGGGACGGTCCCGAGACGCCAGTGCCCGGGATCTTCGATTTTCCTCCTTCGTTCGCTCGCGAACTACGGCGCGACATGCCACGCCGTCCACTCGCGGTCGAGGTGTCCGCTGCGGCGGACGACCCTACACCGATAGCAAAAAAGCAAAGATTGACGCATTATGGATTTGCAGAAAAACATCCAATATCCAAGCAAATGTGTAGTAGGATAAGTTTTTACCTCATCACTGGATATTCCGTGTTAATTTTTAGATATTCAACCGTTTTTTTTAGGATAATGTTTCCATAGACGGAAGAGATCAGTGAATACGCGGACAATGTTTCCCGGCTTCATCAGTTTCGAGCCGGCGACATCCTTCCACTGCGTAAGAGGGCACTCTATGATTTTGCTCCCCCTGAGACGGAGTATAATTTCGATATCGAAGATCCATTTCGAAATGAATTTGTCACCGAAGGCCTTGTCCAGCATTTCCTTTCGGAAGATTTTTGCGCCGCATTGCGAGTCATAGGTCCCTAGTTCGAAGAGGATTTTTGCGAATATCGCAAAAAGCCGCCCGGTGAGATGCCTGGAGAACTTCCTCTCGATCCGCGAGCCGAGCCTGATTATCCGGCTTCCAAAAACCGCATCGGCATCCGGCATGAAAAGTTCCTTGAATTTGAAATAGTTCTCAAGTTCGGGAATTGGCGTTGCTAAATCAGCATCCCAGTATCCGACCCACTCCATAATCTTGAATATTGGAAGACTCTTGAGGTGAAGCATTCCTTGACGTACCGCTTCAGCCTTTCCCAAATTACTTTTGAGTACAAAGACAAGAAAATGTTCTCCTGAATTCTTTTCCAGAATTTCGAGCGTCCTGTCCGTAGAACCATCTTCAACAAAAAGAAAATAAAGGCCGTCTCCCGCATATTTTGCGAATTCAGAAAGATCCAGACGCGCCTCCTCGTTGAAGCAGGGCACTACCAGGCAGACTTTTTTCCCTTTCAAATCAATCATAAATTACGCCAAATGGTTACATCTTTTTAAACTAACCTGTATTTGCCATATTGATACTCAATGTCGGACTTTCCTGAATACAATGAAATATTCCTGGTTTCCCTTTGGGCCTTTCAGAGTGGAGGGCATAATGTCGATTTTTCCCCATCCAAGCTTATTTTCCGCGAAATCCGCAACTTTCGAAATGCACCTTTGGATTACATTTTCATCTTTGACTACGCCGCCTTTTCCGACATCTTTACGTTCCGCCTCAAACTGCGGCTTGACAAGTATGAAGGCGATACCACCAGGCTTGAGAAACTTGTCCGCTGAAGGCAGGACTTTTGTTGCGGAGATGAAAGACAAGTCCATCGTGACGACATCTACTTTTTCCGGGAGAAAATTTTCGCCGAGATATCTGGCGTTGGTGTTTTCACTGGATACTACCCTGATATCATTTCTGAGTTTATCATGGAGCTGTGATGTTCCTGAATCTACGGCATAGACTTTGGATGCGCCTTTCTGGAGCATGAGATCGGTGAAGCCGCCTGTGGAGGCACCAAGATCAAGAGCTGTCAGGCCGGAAAAATCATTCAGATGCTTTTCGAGGATGGAAAGAAGTTTCAACGCGCCTCTACCTACGAATTTTTCGGCCTCGTCGAGAATTATTTCGGTATCCGGTGAAATTGTTTCTGAAGGCTTTGCAACAAGTCTGTCTGGGCCTGAGCGCACTTTTCCTGCAATTATGAGCCTACGCGCCTTTTCACGAGTTTCGCAAAAACCTTTTTCGACTAAAAACAAATCCGCCCGAATCCTGACACCACTTTTGCGTTCGGGATTGAACTTATCTGGAACTTTCAACATCCAACACTCAACATTAAACATTGAACGAATTGCTCGATGTTCATTGCTTTGAATTTATTTCAGATCATTTCCCTTGAAATCATAGAAGAATAACCCTGTCACGAAGTCAGCTAAATCAACAGGATGTATTTCAAAATTAAAGGATACAATCCATCCGGCAGAGACTCCTATTGACCAGAAATCCCTGATTTTCTTGTCATAGACTTCTTCCGTTCTCACCGGAATATGAAGGCCTTCCTCTCTGATGATGAATTCTTTCACCGAGCCAAAGCTATCATCAAGGAATCTGCATTCATCGGTGAGCGGCGGGGCAAACGAGTAGTTCCACCCCTGGGAATATGCTCCTCCATACTGGTTGTTATACCCCTTGGTAATATAGTATTCACTGCCGTAAAAGCCACCTGGTTGGAAGTACCTTGTGAGAGTTAATTCTGCACCAGCATTAGCTCCAGCTCCTAAACTCATAGTAAATGAATCATTGAGGTCGAGAATTCTGTTCGGAACATATAAAAGAATGGCCATACCAATATTGGAGCAACAGGAGGTTTCACCCTGACCTTCAACTACGGCTGGAACCTGTTTAGGCTGGGCTGCGGGCTCGACAGGTGCTGGTGCTGGTGCTGGTGCTACGGCGGCGGCTGCAGGTGCGGCTGCAGGTGCTGCTGCAGGTGCTGCTGCAGGTGCTGCTGGGGGTGCTGCTGGGGGTGCTGCTGGGGGTGCTGCTGGGGGAGCTTCAACGGCAGGCTGATCCGCCGGTTTTTCCACCTTGGTTTTTTCTACAACAGCTGGCTCTTCCTTCTTCACTTCTTCGGTCTTGGCTTCAGCGGCGGGAACTTTTTCCACTACAGCTTCCTTGACTTCAACTGCTGCAGCCGGCTCTTCTTTTTTCACCTCTTCGGTCTTGGCTTCTTTTGTTTTTTCTCCAGCGACAGGTGCTTCCTCGACAGTAACATCTTCTTCCTCTTCTTCCACCACGACTTCCTCGGTGGCCGGTTTTTTGGTGTCTGCTGATTTAGCCTCATCAGCACCTTTGGTTTCATC
>CAIQLG010000067.1 GCA_903872565.1 uncultured Lentisphaerota bacterium
CTGGACGAGATGTTTCAGGAGGTCAGGCTCTACATTGACTGGTACAACGGACACAGGCCGCACGAAACACTTGGGGCGAAAACACCTGAAGAAGTCTATTGTGGATTTGGCATTCCCATGGCTTGCAATGGACCGCCTGAGACAATACCCTTCCCGAAATCCAAGACTCCGGAATTCGACCTGGATTGCCGGTATTTCGAAGGAAGAAAGAATCTTCCGGTCGTTTCGAAAAAAGCAGCGTAATTGCACAATTCAATGGTGCCGCCATCTACAAGAGGGGTCTGCTCAGACGGCGGAAAATTCCAGAAAAATCAGCGACAGGTCAGGCAAAAGCTTATCTTCCGCCCGTGCAAAATCCGAAAAAAGACGAAATATCACTTGTTTTTCGGGCTGCTGAATTGCCTGGACACCTACACCGCCCGTGCAAAATCCGAAAAAAGACGAAATATCACTTGTTTTTCGGGCGGCTGAATTGCCTGGACACCTACAGTGGACACCTACACCTACACCTCATTTCTAATGGTTAGATTGTAAAATTGAAACCCCTTTTTTAACTTTGTATCTTAAAGGGAGAACAATATGTGGATTATAACTAAATCTGTTGCATCTTGTTTTATCACAATATTCCCCTTGGCTGTCCTTGTCAGCTTCAGGTGGAATCTTTCCATTCATCAAAATCGGGACAGAGATATTTTCACTGGTCTCATTGCATCTTCTAGTTTCAGTGTACAAAATAACATAGAACCATTTGTTTGTATTGGATCCCCATCGGTATAATTCAATCTGCTGCAATTTAAAGGCATCTGTTGACTCCGTGTGTTTTGCTAATTCTTTTTCTGAAAGAGAAATAGCATCCTGGATTGAAAGTGGCGGGGGGGTGTTAAGATAATCCCAGTCAGGGACATCGCTAAATAAAGTATTTTCTACTTTATAACTATATTTTTTGGAACCAGTACAAATATAATTCCATTCAACAGCTAAGAGTTTATTTAAATATTGTTCATGTTTTTCCCTAGAAACCCCTATCTGACAATTGGCAACAGAGGATAAAGGTGTGAGTCCTTTACTGTTCTCCTCAGTGGCATATGAATATTCTTTGTTAATCAAAGTAGAACCAGATAACAGACCAAACCAACCATATGTTGAATCTATGTTCCTAATTCCGGAAAATTGTTTATCGCTGAGACCTACTCCGACAACCCAATGTTCAGTATTAAATAGTCTTGTGAATTTTAAGCCGGTCACATTTTCTTGCAATCCATTTTTATATTTATTGTTCACAAAATTATCAGCATTTTTAAAATATGAATTAAAATCTAATTTAATTTTGTTGTCAGTGGGATCCCACTTCTGCGAATTTGACTCGCCCAAATCCTTTTCTGAAATGTTAAAATATAAATAGTTGGTAAGGAAACATAATTGGTTTTCACCTTTATCTTCATCACATTTTGCAAATACGCTCAATAAAATGTTGAAGACTAATAAGATATATGTAAGCAGTTTATTAGTATTATAATTCATTGTAGTTCTCCATTACAAACAGCACAACTACTGACGGTTGGTATATTCCTAATACTAAAATGAATGTCTTTATCTTTACCCAAGAATAGGTTAGGATCATAAAATCCTCCAGAGGAAGGGGAATAAATAGATCCTTCACCCGGCAGGATATCGTTTAGATTAATCTTTGACGGATATTGAATATTAATTTCTCTTTGAAAAGTTTTGCGAATGTCGCATGTTATAGTACCAGCCGCAAATACGGTTTCCGGATAAGTACCACATCCTTTAACTATCACATTAAAATCAGCGGAACATATACACATAATTAGATCAGTTCTTTTTAGAGCATACATTTCTTCAACTGTAGCACGAATATATCCACCATAACGGTCATTTTCAAAATATGCCCTGAATTGCTCATCAATGGAAAAATCATCCTCGATTGGACGATCTCCAATATCGGTCACATATTCACTTTTATAAACCTCGGAGTAAGGATGAGCCTGTTTATATTCCTCTACGATTTTGTCAGCTTTCTCTATTAAGACAGGTGAACATGCATCTGAGCAAACTCTATATGAGTTGTATTCATTTAACCCGTACGTAAAAGAAAACTCACCTTTCAGGTCGATGTTGCTTATAGGGGCGTTGGCTGTAAAATTGTATATATTGAGTCCTCCTTGTTCATCCGCTGGATCTCGCGATAGCCAGCGTCCCAGTTCCGGATTATAGAATCTGTACCCATAGTATGCAAGTCCCGAAACATCAACCGCCTTCGTAGAGAAGGAGAACGGCAAATCAGTGCCGCTTATTTTCTCTCCGAACGGCGAATATACGAGTTTTGCCGTGATTTCTCCTTTGCTGTTGCACGCAGAAATTATATTGCCGTTGCCGTCGTAGAGATAGGAAAAGGTGTCAGGTGTTAAGTTTCCAGTTTTAAGTTCAGAAGAAGCCAAGACTGCCCCGACTGCACCAGTTGCGGTGAGACTGCCTGCCAAGTCCAAGCCTAAAGTATGGAATTGTGAAACATTGTCCGTTATGCGTGCTTGCTCGACCATGCCACTCATAAGAAACTTCGTTTCGTTGACCGTCGACTGTTCACCGTTGACCGTTTTGATTTCGGATTTAATTCTCTGTCCCAGTGGGTCATAGCCGTATTTCACCGTGACGCTTGTTTTCTTGACTTCTGTCAGTCGGTTGTGCAAGTCATAGGAATATTTGGTGTCATTTGCTTGAATAAGATTGCCGTAAGCATCATACTGGAAACCTTGTTTTGCAATCTGGTTAAGTCCATTATATTCAAAGTCGGTCTTGAATTTTTCCGTGCCTTTCTCGGAAAGAGAGGCATACTTCCTGTTTCCTATTGGGTCAAAATCATAGCCATATACATACCCATCGCTGGAAGAAGCGGAAGTTAATTGGTTGAAATTATCATAGCCATAGACCCACTTCACACCGTTGACTTCGGCTTTGACTCGGCGGTCTAGTTTATCGTATTCATAAGAACACAGGAGTGTGCCGTTTTCCGTTGACCGTTCACCATTGACCGCAGGGGAAAAAGACTTTGAAACCAATCTTCCAGCCTTGTCGTAAGAATAATTAACCGTGAAGGAAGCGGACGAGGTGGAACTCGTCCCTCCAGGAGTTGACGAAGCAAGCGATGCAATGCGTCCCTTGTTGTCATATTTGTAAGAGTAAGTGCCAGCGGGGGAAGTAACTTGGGTTATTCTATCAAAGTTGTCGTAACTGTAATCTGTCCTGAAACTTTGTGACTTTGTGTCTTTGTGTGAGAACATGCATTCTTTCGCAGACAGCAATCCGAGATTGTTGTACTCGTACTTTATCACACCAATTTCCCCTGTCTCGCTGGTTACTCTGCCAAATGAATCATAACTGAAATTTACCCTACCACTTTCATCGGAAATTTCAATCAGTTTCCCATAATTGCTGTATACGAGATTTGTAACAGAAGAAGACTGGCGGCCAGGAATGACCGCTCTACCTTTTTCGGAAATCTCAATCTTCACCAGGCGGTTGAGACTATCATAGGTATATCCCGTAATCCTGTCTGCTTCGACTTTTTTTGACAGCAATCCACGGTCATTGTAACTGTAGGTCACTGGTGCTCCATCGGGCCATATCCGCTTGACAAGCCTTCCTGCGATGTCATACTCGAATTTGGTTTTCGCACCGTTGCCGTCAGTGTAGGCAATTATCTCACCGAAGGAATTGTACTCGAATGACAGCGGATAGCCTCCCGCCCCAGACCTCGAAGCCACCCTGCCATACTTGTCATAATTTACAAAACTCTTCTCGTCAAGAGGATTTATCATCTGGGCAACCCGACCCTCAGGATCGTAAACCCGACCAGACACCCGCCCAAGCGCATCCTGAGTCTTATCAAGGCGACCATACTTGTCGTAGGAGAAGGAGGTTGAAAAAGAAGTTTCGCTCTCTGGGCGACCAGCGGTTCCGCCGCTTGGCACGGGCAGAGCACGCCCTTGACCATTATCTTCGTTTCCTTCGCCAAAAGAAGAAACCTTTACAAGCTGTCCAAGTTTATTATAATGATATTTGCTGGTGTTGCCAAGCATGTCAGTCTCCTCCAGCTTCCTCCCAGCCTTCTCTATGTACTCCCTCACCAGAATCCCCTTGTCAAGCCCAGTTGGAGCAATGTCACCCTTCGACGCAACCTGATACAGGGCTAACGCCTCATTATAGTCATGCAGGCATTCGCCTGTTTTTATCAGCCCTGCACCGTTAACTGGGGAAAATGCAAGTTCATTGAATTCAAGGTTTTTCTTATGAACGGAGACTTTGATTTTCCCATCACTGAGATAGCTTCTCGAATAACTGGTCTTCACCGCGCCATTGTCAGAAACTGGAGTAAGAACGCTTTGAAGCTGACCGTCTGGGGAATAGTCATACCGTGCCGCAAGTTTGAGCTCCTTCGCCGCATTAAGCTGAATCGCGCTCAACGCAAGCAAGGCCACCGACATCAATATAAATTTACGTTTTGCCATATCTCTTACCTCCTCTATTATTTTAATTTTTGAGAATTTTCAATCACGAACACACACACGCTTCCTACTTCGCTCTTTGAGCTACGAAGGACAGGAAATCGTGAACTCAAACAAATCGCACGCTGAAGCCGTGAACTCCAACGAAACCCTAAACCATGCCCTCTGTCGTCTGATTTCTGCTCACTGCTTACTAGTTTCCACGGCTCTTCTGACCTCGAAAAGATTTCCAAATGCATCGTAGCTTCTTGTTTCAACGATAAATTGATCAAAGACACCGGTTCCCGAATTATTCTTCAGTTCTTCGATCGGATATCTTGCGACTGCGGAGATTTTTCCCGCATCGTCATATTTGTAGCTCGTAACAATGCCGTTGAGTATTGAGCCCTTGAGTTTGTCCGTTCCGGGGAGATACTGGAAGGTTTCGATTGAGCCGTCAGGGTGAATGGTACTGATTATGCGTCCAACGTTGTCATAGTCGTTTTCCGTGATTCTCCCAGTTGCCACCGGCGGCAGTCCGTGGTCCGCGACCTTCAGGAGCTTGCCAGATAAATCATAAGTGTAGCGTATATGCTTTTCATGATCTCCAGATATCGCCACAAGCCGGTTCCGATCATCGTATTTATATAAGGTGGATGTGGGGGGAGAAGCAGCACCTCTATCGCCGGTGGAAGCGACCAGACCTTCGTCTGGACTTTTAGATGCTGACGCATCTTTATTCATAAGGGTGAAATATCTTGCTTCAATCTTGTTTCCTGCGGCATCATATTTGAACTCTGTCGAGGAGGCGTCAGCCTCGATGACTTTTACCTTTTCTCCGAACTTGTCGTATTCATATTTTGTTGAAGTTCCGTTGGGATGAGTCACTTCCACGACCTGTCCTCTTGGATTGTATTTCCAGCGCTTTATTTCTCTATTCGGGGAAATATCCTCGATCTTTCTGTTTGAAGCGTCGTAGGTGAATTTTCTCACGCCACCCGCTTGGTCAATCGCTTTCAGAAGCCCGCAACAACCATACTCAAATCTCTCGAAACTGCCGTCAGGAAATAGAATTTTCGCAAGCTTGCCGGTGGGATCGTAGGTGAAGATTCGGGAGAAAGTTTCGTGCTGCGCACGACCAGCGGTTCCTTTTTCGGAAGACACAGGCGGGATGCCTATGCTACTTTGAGAAACGTCGTTTCCCTTTATTTCGATTTTTTTCGGAGTTTTGAAGTGCGCCGGATATTCGTATGAGACCGTGCTTCCATCCGGATTCGTGCGAGAAGCCATTCTGAAAAGATTGTCCCAGGTAAAGGTGTGAACTGAGCCGTCCGGGAGAACTGTTTTGACCGGGCGGTTCTGGGCGTCATATTCATATTTTGTGACCATGCCCGCATTGTCAACTGATTCGAGGAGGCCGCTTTTTCCATAATTGTATGATGTCGCCCGCCCACACTCGTCGCTTCTTTTCACTAGGCGGTCCATGGAGTCGTATTCATTTCTGGCAATGGAGCCATCCGGATATATTGTTTCAGTCTTGAGTCCTGCCTTGTTGTATTTGAATCGTGTGGTTCTGCCGAGTGGGTCGGTTTCCCCCGTGATTGCCACGGTGTCGGAGTTCCTCTCGTATTTTGTCGTCCTGCCATTTTCGGACTTGGAGAACAGGACAAGAGTTCCGGACTTTCTTTTCCTAATTTCCTGTTCGGCAGATTCGAAAATCTCGTTGCCGCTTTTGTCCTGTTCGAGATAGCCCTTCTCCGTTGTCTGCACCCCGTCCTTGAGCGAGAAGCTCTTTGTGACATATATTTTCCGTTTGTCGGGAGCGGTCAGGATTCCGCAGAAAGTTTCTATTTTCCCCTTTTCATCATTGTTGGAACGGTATTCCGTGGCGTATTTCTCCCCCGCGGTTGTCACGAGCGAGAGGAGCCTCCCCTGTGCATCGCATTCGGCATGGATGTCGCGGATGATGCAGGGCTTCACGGCGGATTTTTCCTTCGAGCGGAAGAAGGGATGGCCGGGGGGGACGCATGTCGTGACCCGCTTGACGTGACTTCTCTCGTCCCAGGAGATTTCAGTGACCGCGCCCGCGGGATCCGTGACCTTCACCGGGAGTCCGCCCTTATGCTCGATCCTGTATTCAGACTTGTCCGGGAGGGTGATTTTAGACATGTAGCCCTTTTCATCATATTCGCATTTCAGGTTCATGGCCGGAAAGGTGGCGTTGCGGATCTCGTCGAGTTTCCATTTTATTCCGCCGTCGGGGCTTGCAAAGATGTAGTCCTGCGACCTGGTGATATCCTTCAGGATCAGCCGCTCGTTTTTGCGCAAAATCGCATATCCCGGATAGTTGAGCGAACTGAAGGAGACATCGCCGATGTCCGAGATTTTGGCATTGAATCCGATTTTCTTCCATGAGAGGGATACGATTATGGAGTCGGGGCTTCCGCCCTGCGCGCCCGGAGGTATGAGCTGGTAGATTTCAGTCGGTGAGAACTGCATATTGTCCCCGATCGAAATTGTGAGCAAGCTGTTCTTGAGGAGCGGGAAATCCGCGAGAGTTACAACCACATGCGCCACGCCGTCCAAATCCAGAGAAGGTGCCTCGGCATTGTTTTTGCCGCCTCCGGAGCAGGTCGAGCAGGATGAGACTCCGGGAGACGGCTCGGAAGGAATATCGAAGGGGGATGGAAGCAGGGAGGCGGAGAAAGCCTGCATGGAAAAGGCAAGCACTGACAGAAACGGCAATATCTTATTTTTATTCATAAAACCTTTTGTTCGGATCCTAAATATTATAATGAACGAGGGAATAAGAAATCAGTTGGGATCGGTGGTATATCCCACGAATTTCCAATCGGTGCCGGTACATTCTGTTTCCGAGGTGTAGCAAGGGTTTTCGCAGCGATATTCTGCGTAGCAGTTCACATTTGCTCCTCCGTCTCCGCTTCCTCCCTTACAATATGAAGAATCCACTTGTATTTTATGAACAAAAGGTTGTTTTGCGGTTGCAAAAGCATCGCTTCCCCTGAAAAACATAGCGACTGCCATGATAGCGATGATCACGGCGACTGCAGCAAGCATAAGTTTCCCAATCCTTTTCATTGTCGTTCTCCTCTTCTAAATTTGTAGTGTTGTGTAGTGTTGTTCATTTTTGATAGAATATGTACTTTTATTTCCGTTTTTCAAGTATATGTTTTGATAAATTTTGAAATGCTTTACATATCATAAGAATAAATTCTGCTATATTTGGGTTTACATGAAAAAAGTTTTTTGTTTATGCATGCTTCTGTGCATGTCGGCCATTGGATCGGAATTCGAGAAAAGTTACTCGTCTGCCGAAAAGCGAATGGAAAAAGGTAAGTTCGGTTCCGCAATATCCAAGCTGGTGAAGCTGGTCGAAGACAGAAAAGCATCCGATGCGGAAAAGGGGCGAGCGGCTGTACTGCTGTCGAAGGCGTATGTGGGCGACGGCAAAGGAGCCCTGGCGCTGAAAGTCCTTGAAAGGACGGAACTTGGAAGGCCAGAGAATTATTATATCGCACTGGGCGAAGCATATCTTGCCTGCGAGGATTACAAGTCGGCCTCGCGGATTTTCACTTTTTACAATGTGAAGGAAAATCCAAGGCTTTTCTACCTTGCCCTTTTGCCGAGTTCCAGGGGTATCCTCGGGATAAAGGATTATTTTAATTGCATCGGAAATTGCCGGAAAATAATTGGCGAGGTGCCTAAACTTTACGGCTACGATAAGGATGAAGAACTTAAAAAGCTTGTTCAAGATGCGCAGGAGCTTCTGAAAAAGGCGCTCGAACTTTATGAGACTGAGAGATACGGTCTTGACTATGTGAACTACAGAAAAGGAAGGGAGGCCGAGGAGGCCGGGAACTTCAGGGACGCGATCAGGTTCTACGGAGGAATCAGGTCGGGGACGCTTAAGGATGCGGGCAGATGCTACGCGGGGCGGTGCCTGGCGCGGATCGGTGAGACCAGGGATGCGCTGAAAGTCTATTCATCGCTCATAGAGGAGGATTTCACCGGATTCTACCGAGGGGAAGCGCTCTACGAGTCCACAGTTCTGCAATATCTCGATGGTGATCTGGATAAGTCACTGAAGACTGCCGAGAGGCTCAATGAATGGCTGCGGCTTGTAAAGGAGGCTGGCGGGGAGACCAGCGGCATAAACGCGGAGCTGGCCGGAGATGTGATAGCCCCGGCGCCGAAAACCTACCTCGGGCACGACGACTGCGGAAATCTAATCAGGACAAGATTCTATCCCGGGAGCATAAACAACCGGGCGACCGCACCCTGGTATCTTCCGCTCCTTGCGACCCGCGCATGTTTTCTCCATGGATTCCTTCTCGGGGAAAAGGGGGACAGGACGAAAGCCGCCGGGCTTTTCCTCAAGGGGGCCGAGCCCGGCAAATCCGTAAGGATAATTTCCGACGATGACACGGTCTACTCCGTTGCATACGGCGTCGAAAACGGCGCATATCTGATCCCGGTCGAAAGCCTGAAAAAACTCGGAACCAAATGTAGAAACGCCGTAAACCTCGGATGCTTCTACTATCTGTCCGAAGAAAATGACAGAGCCCTGGAGATGTTCAGTCAGATGTCGGAGGACAATGAAATTAAAAGCAAAGCGAACGAGATGGCCGCCGTTCTTTTCGGGCTCGCCCACTGCCTGATTGCATCCGGCAGGCAGAAGGAAGCGCTTGAGATTCTGGAGACTCTGTCGGAAGGCACGAGATACGGGAACAATCCGATAGCGTCCAATTCCCTATTCGTAAGGGCCTGCCTTCTCTCGTCCGATCCGGGAAGCAGGAACAAGGCCTATGAATTCTATGACTGGCTCGGAAACGGCGCCATTGACGAATCCCTGGCGTCCAAATCCCTGCTCGCCGGCGCCGTCTGCGCCGTAAACGCGGGAGACCGGGAGAAAGCGATGAAATACTGCGAAACACTGCTGAAGGATTATAGAAAGACCCCGTACGCCGATGCCGCCGAAACAATGCTCAAGGCCATGAGAAAGGCGGAAAATGGCGAAATAATGTCCACGGTCTCCTCGGAACAGGGAAAAACCATAAAGCACAACGCCACGATCATATATCCGGGGACATCCGACTGGAACCTGTGCTATTCCTCCATGGACAAGGGGGACGTTGTCTTTTACAGGATCAAGTGCATCGCGAGGGACGGCTGCTCCGTAGTAAGGTCGTTCAAGATGGATTTGACGGAGAACGAGCCGGACATTGCGGCGTCCAAGGGCGATGAGCTGGTCTTCCTCCGCGTTCCCATCCTTTTTACCAAGAGGCTTCTCGTCTCTCCGGAGACGCCCTGAAATGCTAAACTGTGTTTTTCCGGTTTTTTACCGCGAATTGCAGCAAATCTTTTTATCGCTTGCAATAGTCCCTGTCTCGCCGGGGCCGGGCATGTCCGGTTTCGGCAAAACCAGACCTACTTTTGCCATTGCCGTGATCCGGCGCATAACACGCTTTTCCATTCTTATTATTTTTCCCGCATTTTGCTTTTTCCCTTTTTTCCCCTGCCGCGCCGATGCGTCCGGTGTTGAAATTGTATTCAGCGAGAATTCCGGCGAAATCAGGGTGGACACGGTTTCAAAAGAAGGTTTTGACATGGGAGAGGTTGGAGCGAAGGAAAAGAAACGATACACGATAAAACTGAAAAACGGGACTGATGGAAAAATAGGATTCGAACAGTGGCGCTCTCCATGCCCCTGTCTTGAATTCGAAGACACTGTGGACGGGATGGAAGCCGCCGGGGAAAAGAATGTCGTGGCGATCCTCGATGGCGCCGGATACAAGGGAAGTTTCTCGAAATACATGTACATCGGATACTCCGGGGAGGACGGCGAAAAGCAGAGCTTCTTCCTGCCGGTGAAATTCACGGTGAGAGATGATGACGGTGAAGACGAGGCGAAAAAAGAAGAGGCGGCCACAGTTGAACCGGTGAATGAGCCGGGGGACGCCAACCGGATATTATACTTCGATTTCAACGACCTGAAGAAGGATGGTGCAGAAAATATAAAGAGCCTGGCCGAACACGGAGCCTGGATTTTCGCCGCCAAGGACTGCCCGTCATGCAACTACCTCAAGAAGAATGTCCTGCAGAAACTTTTCAATCCGGAATTCGGGTTCAAAAACATTGATCCTCAGACCCGGCGCGGAATAATCACGGTGAACCTGGACGTGAAGGAAAATTTCCTCCTGATGCTCAAGATCGAGGAAATCCTCGGAGCAAAAGGCAGGAAGTCCCCCGTCCTCTATTGGAATGGAGCCCTCCACTACGGAGCCGAGGACATAAAAAAACTTGCGGCGGGCGAAATCAAATCCAGAGAATATGGAACAACGAACAGAAATGCCCTTGTTGCCGCGCTAGAGGACAAAGACATTGACACCCGAAAGTTGCTTGACAGGAAGGCGGGCGAAATCACCCTCGGAGTAATTCTGCTGGCCGGACTCGCCGATGGTGTAAATCCATGCGTATTCTCGACCCTGATATTCTTCATCAGCCTGCTTTCCGTTGCAAAAGTGGGAGGAAGAAAACTGATAGTGACTGGATGCGTATATTGTCTGGCATGCTTCCTCGCATATCTCGCGCTTGGATTCGGGCTGCTTAATTTCCTGAAAATATTTTCGGGATACAAGTCTCTTCAATCATGGATAGATTACCTGACTGCTGGTATCCTCATGTTTCTTGCAATAGCCTCGTTTATTGATGCATGGAGGTACCACCGGACGGCAGAAGCCGCATCGGTGAGGCTCCAGCTGCCCGGCAAGGTGAAGGAACTCATCCACCGTGTCATGAAGGCAGGGCTTTCGTACAGGTTTCTTGTCCCGGGAATTTTCACGGCCGGAGTCCTTGTCACCGGGCTGGAGGCCGTATGCACGGGACAGGTATATGTTCCAGTTCTGATTTTTTTATCGAGAAGCCCTGAGGGCTCTGGTTCAGCAATATTTTATCTTCTTCTGTATAATCTGATGTTTATTCTGCCACTTATAGTAGTTTTCGTCGCCGCCTATTTCGGAGCCGGCACGCTCAGGCTCGTCAAATGGGGAAGGCGTGAGGTCACAGCGGCAAAAGTTTTCATGGGACTCTTTTTCATTGTCCTTGCCGTGTTCCTGTTATGGCTCAGGATCAGGTAGGGGGCGGCTAAACTCTGTTCAAGGTTGGTAGAAGAAGGACTGTGCCATTCCCTGGGAAATGATTCTTTTTGAGACGGACGAAAAAAGTCTCGCAGCTAGCTGACACCGTGTACTATTACTCAATTCACATGGCTCTTGGCATTGTTCATAAAATTCATTAAACAGAGACAAAAGCGCAGAATGCAAGCTGGGTCTCGAAGTCGCTGAGCTCATTCCGTGTGATCACCTCGAACAGAGCCAAGGTCTCATCACAGTGCTCTTCCTTCATAAGGCGGCGAAGCTCCTCTGCAAACGCCTCGATATGCTCATCGTATCTGTCTCTATAAGCCGTATGAAAATCCTCGTGAATGAAACAAGCCTTTTCCGTCATTCCCTCAATCATCTTTTCCATATTTTGCATAATAATTCACCTCCAATTTTAATGTGATATCAAAGTCATAATTTACAATATTTAAAATAGTTTTTGTGTTCTTTGTGCTCCTTTGTGGCCATCAAAATTATTTTCCTGTTTTTCTTGCGACAATTGCGTCAATAGTTTTAATGACATTTTCTGGAAGCTTTGTCTTGGCATAAATTTGCGTTGTGCGTATTTCGGCATGGCCGAGAAGCAGCTGAATCTCATCGAGCGTCATACCATTGTGAAGCAATGTTGTGGCGTAGGTATGGCGTAGCCGGTGGAAATGGCTCAGCCCTATTGTCTTCCGCAAGAGTCTGTCAACCCTCTTTCTCTCAATATGCCATCCCCCTCGTCCGTCAGGTTGACAGGCTTGCATGGCTCTTGTCAACCATTCCGGTGCTGGTGTCCTTCGTTCCTTGTTGCCCTTGCCTAACGTCTGCACATAAGTGTCATAAGAGCTTGCATTGCGTATTTCACTTATGCGATAACCACAATTGAGCATAAGACCAAGCCAGATTCCGAGCCTGTCTTTTTTCTCGCAGAGTTCCTTCGCAATTAGAGTGTATTTAACAAAATCATCGGAACTCTTATGCTTTACAATCCTGATTCCGATTTTCGGGGGCTGGATTTTCTGTAGCTCGATGAAAAGCTTTGCTCTGTTTTCCTTCAGCAACCATTTTGCAAAACTCTTCAGAAATGATAGCCTCGTCCTTGTTGACGACGGATCATGCTCCATAAAACCAAGCTGAATATCCTCATAGTTCATATCGTAGAGTGGCTTGCCTATATTTTTCGCATGTGCATCCCAAAAAAAATGGGAGTATTTATATGTGAAAATTGTGTTTTTCGATTTACCCCCAGCTTCAATAAACTGAAAATATCGCAAAATATAGTCCTTCAGCTCATCGTCATTTAGAGACGATTCGGAAAAGACGTGTTTGTCTGGGGACCGAGGCATTAAAGACTGTTTTCCCTCAGGTAAATTCTGCGAATTTCGCAGAACTGAACCATCGAAAGATTCAACGTCTTCTGATTCAAGTTGTTCCTGCTGAATCTCAACAGTATCAGGATTCAGGTACACTTGCTCATTGTCAATGTAGAGGACTCCATTCACAATCTGGAAGTTAGCCGCATTTTGCGATTCGTCTTTTCCTTCTTTCGGCTCCTTGCCTAATAGGGTTAGGATTTTATTAAGCATGATTATTTCCTCCAGAGACCAACACCAGCCTTGACGGCCTCAACATAGGCCTGGTTGATTTCGTCCTTGTATTTTATTTTTCCATAGAAAAGCGGCTTCGCATAACCATTCCGGACTATTTCGATATTGAGGCATTTCCCCTCGACATATACCCAGCCGAGTAAGCGACCGTAACGATCCCGAGGTGGATTCCCGAATTCAATCTCGATATTTTTACCAATATATTTTTCAAGCCTTTCCTTTGTGAACTTCGAGGCCTTGATGCCGTCGTAAATAATGTCCTTGACTTTCACGCCAGAAGCTTTTGCATCCCTTTCAGCTTTCGCATTGTTCTTGGATTCAGGAGTATCAATCCCAAGCAACCTGACGCTTTCTTTTTCTTCCTTGTACTCAATCTTGATGGTATCGCCGTCCACGACATAGAGAAGCTTGCAGAAATGTGTCGTCCTTGTCGGCTTGCTGGAAACTTGGACAACTTCCTCTTTAGGAGCGGACACGATTCCTGCCGCTTCTCCGCAGTTTGCGAAATTCGCAAATGACAAGCATGCAATTATAACTGCGAAATTCGCAAGGCATATTTTTGCGAACTTCGCAAACTCAACTGGCTTTTCCGCCAAGGCGTATTTCCAGTTCTTTATAGGACGATGGCATCCACAACCCTTCGAAAAGACTTCCGTCTTCCTGTTGTATTTGCTGTTTATTGCAAACCCCCTTCTCTATAAGTTTTTCTTTGAAGCTGTATGACACCGTAATTTCAATCCGGAAGTTATCTCCTGATATCGGATGGCATCTGTGTCGAAACCCGTGGAAGAGCTTGTCTGGCTGTCTCAGGTCAGTGCACATGTATTGCCACTCTTCATCGAGATAAAATGCAGTCAGCGGGAATGGCAATCCCTGGTTACTGGGGTGAACCGCCAGCAAATTCCACATGAAATACCATTCATCACTGTCTCGTTTCACAAGTACATAGTCCATACTTCAACCTTTCAATTGTTAAATATTTGCATCTTCACTTGTTCATGAATATTCTGCTGAAAATTGCAGCTGCCATTCCGAATCCCCCAAGCAGGTATAGATCTGTCGAACCCGCAGCTTTGCCTGTATATCTCAAGGCGATAAACAACGCTATGCAGCTAACGACAATCAAAGGCATTATGTTCATTTCCTCGCCCTTTACATGCTCGTCATCGTTCAACGGTTCTCCACGGCAAGCCGCCCAAATTCTCCCTGGGTTGCCTCGGGAATTCTTTATCACTTCATTTATGTCAACCACAGCA
>CAIQLG010000068.1 GCA_903872565.1 uncultured Lentisphaerota bacterium
AAATCGGCACACGAAGACAAAGAGGACATTTCTGATTTCAAAACCACCATTTCGAGAGGATGCTGTCGATAATCGGTCCTGTTGTATGCGCCATCCGGTAGAATCCCAGGTCTGTCGCATGCGCTCCATCAACGGTGCATTCCGCAAAATCCTGACCGTAAAGGCGCATCCCGTCGAGAAAGTAGATGTTGTTGTCTCCCTCCGAACGGAACCTCTTCAGGTTCTCCGTATGTATCCGCGTGTATTCCGGGCGTTCCTTAGATGCGTAGTCGGAGCTGAACGGCTCATATGCTTCGGCCGATTTCGGCTCCGTCGAGATGGTCAGGATCGGCGTGTTGGAATGTTTTTTCCGCAGGATGCGGATGAACGGCTCGAGTGTTTTCTCCAGCCGCTCGGGACGAGCGTTGTCGTCGTATTCCAGCACAAACATTGCGGGATACTTGATCCTGGCAATGATCTCCGCCATCTCTGGTTCGCCCCTGCCGTTTCCGGAAAAGCCGAGATTGATGAACGGGCGGTTAAGCATGCGGCTCATGATGTTCGTATGGAGCATTCCGGGCCGCGAGGCGCATCCGCCCTGCGTTATGGATGTCCCGTAAACAACGACCGGACGGGGATCGTCCCACGGAGTCGGCTCTTTCACTTTAGACCCGGCGGAAAGTCCCACTTCGAACTTCTTCACGCCAGAATAAAGCGGGAAATGAATCGTAAATTCGCGCATCATCTTTTCCGTAGTCTGGAACAGCGTGCAGCAATATTCATCGACCTCGTTTTCGAAACGGGTGCTTTTCGCAAAAACCTTCATGCTTCCATTGCCCACATAGAGGTCGAAACCCATGCTTCCGACTAGGGTCATGTGGCAAAGTCTTGACGTATGGCAAACGGTCGCCTTGACCCTGACTTCCGTGGCATCCGACTTGAAACGGAGCATTCCGCCGGAGGTGTGCCAGGAAAGTTCTTGTACCCTTGGAGAAAGGGACAGGCTCTGCTCATTGTCGGGCAGTCTGCGGAAGATGCCACCTTTCCTGCGCCAGTAAAAGCCGCTGAGCCCGAAAGCGGGGGAATCTGCCGTATACCAGTCCATGCCGTCAATCCCTTTGGAATCAATTGCCATAGCTTTGTCAATTTTTTTAATATCCAGCTTTGCCATTTGTTGCACCTCTCTTCATTTTATTCATTGTCATTCAGCGAACGTCCTATGATGACCGAAAGTTAAAAATTTGCCACGCCTGTCTAGGCGTTGGAAAAATTTTTCTGGTTAGAATTTCAATTCATTTTCGCTCTTCGAGCTACGAGGGACAGGTCGGAAAGACTGGCATACTTCAAGTAGAAGCCGTATTGAACCTGCTAATATGGTTCATTTAATACTTACCTTGTAAATTTATCTGACAAAGTTAATTTGATACATAGTTTAGTGGATATTTACACTGCATGGCCAACATCCTACTATGTCAAGGCTTCGTATGCCAAGGCTTCGTAGGACAGGTGGTCGTAGCTGCAAATTCCCACCCCAACCATTCACCATCCCGCGAAAATACAATTTCCTATAAGATTGAAATTATCTGATATAC
>CAIQLG010000069.1 GCA_903872565.1 uncultured Lentisphaerota bacterium
CAATTTCAACATAGTTCTTGTCCGGCCTGAGATTCCGCAGAACACGGGAAACATTGGCAGGCTCTGCGTCAACTGCGACTGTAGGCTCCATCTCGTAGAGCCCCTTGGCTTTTCACTCGAGGACAAGTATCTCAAAAGGGCTGGCCTCGACTACTGGAAACACCTCGAATTCAAGGTGCATAAAAGTTTCGATGAATTCATCAAGAGAGAAAAACCGCGCAAAATATTCTTCTTTTCGACAAAAGGCGAGAAAAACCTATGGGAATGCAGCTATCCGCCAGACTCGTACCTCGTGTTCGGAAACGAAAGCTCGGGGCTTCCTGAAGAGTTATACTCGAAATATCGAAGAAAACTCGTCAAGATTCCAATGCCAGGAAAAAACTCGAGAAGCATGAATCTTGCAAACGCCGCAGCTGTGGTGCTGTATGAGGCGATCAGGAGTTCTGAATTTTTGGGAAAATAGATTTTCAAAGGAAAATGGGGAGTTTGGAATTTAACTTTCAGTCTAGATGAGGTGACGGATCAGGAATCTGAATCTAATCGTTTGTTTCGATGTCTTCGATGTCAATCACGGTGGTGGCTGACTGTCCAAGGATTTCTATGTTTATGCTTATGACAGTGGAATCCTTGCGTCTCTCTACAATTCCCGCCATTCCCTTGAAGGGTCCATTCTTTATCAGGATTTTGGCTCCTGACACTATTTCGGGACGTACGGTGATAGTGGTGAATTCCTGCGATTTCTCGATTATCTGAACAGAATTCAGCTCGTCTATCAGGATTTTCTCGCTATACTCGTTCATGGCTATCTTGTATGCGAAGGCATTGCAGAAGACAAGTTTTTGCAATTTGTCATGGTCTAGAAGGCAAAAGACATAACCCGAAAACATTGGTATGAAGAATTCTATAGAGCGGCGTTGGTATCTTCTTACGCTTTTCCTTAGCGGAAGATAACAGATGATATTGTGGGGAGTACAGAATTTTGCGAGTTTTTTCTCGCATCGTGGCTTCGTTTTCACGGGAGTCCATAGCAAATTTTCGATATGAGATATATTTACGGAGCTGTTCATTTTTTTCACCCGGCTGGAAAGAATTTTATGTCTGAGCAGAAATTTTTCCCGAATATGCCTCTTATTTTATCAAGAATCTTCTTTTTTGAGTAGAGCCGCAATTCCATCATCATAACGCTATTTTCGACTTTGATATAGAGGATTCCGTCCTGCATTCTTGAAGGTTTAGCATAGTCGGAGATGTGTTTGCCCGTAAGATTTTCCCATTTTTCGGTGATTTCCAGGAATTTTATGTTGTCCGGAGATAATTGAGTGCCGAGAATTTGTTTTAATGACGTAGATAGCGGAACTGCCACAGGAAGATATCTTGTTATTTCACGTGTTGGACCTGCCCCGAACCAATCTTCGCACATTTTTTCTATAGGATCTTGCGCGCCATACACTCTCTTACGTTTTCTCGAAATTACAGATTCCTCCTTGCGAATATTCACCAAATCCACTCCTTAAGTGAATATTTATTGTGTTTACACCTAAAATGCGCCGGCTATCGATTTGGCAGGCCATGTCAAGGTTGAATAGGCAAATTTGAAAGGTGCCACTCCTCCATCCCATACATTCCCGATACCGTCTCCAAAAAAACCGAATGGCATTCCGATAGTGCATTCCAAAACCCCTACTGGAAGCAGAAATATGCTCAGCAGACTAGTTCCCATATCACCCAATGCGGGCATACCGGCCATAAGCCCCTTGAATGCGTGTTTTCCGGCGGCCTCCGCTACCGGCAAAGCATATGGCGCGAGGATTGCAATAGTCACCGGATCCATAGCCTTGGCTTCTTGAACATTAAATTCCGAAATCAGAAGAACAACACAAAGAAGAAAAAACACATTTTTCATTTTGTTTGCACCATTTTTAAATTTATTCTCCCCGATCTTAACGCGCTAAACCGATGAATATATCCTTTTCTGAAGAAAAATCAAATTAAAATACATTGCCGGTCGCAATTTATTATTCCAGCCTCAAAAACTTCGGATGATAAAGGCGGTAACCAGATATTCGACTATATCTTAAATATTTTTTTCAGATCTTCGATTTGTCGAGTTTCTTCCCTGGTGTTCTTCCGATTTTCTTGCAATTTTTACGGTAAAGAATATATTCTACGGAATCCACAAGAGCTTCCCAGGAAGCCTCGATGATGTTCTCGCTGACACCGACGGTACCCCAGGTCTCCTTGCTGTCGCCGGATTCGATGAGGACTCTTGTCTTAGCCGCCGTTCCGGCTTTTCCTTCAAGTATCCTGACCTTGAAATCATTTAGTCGGACATCCTTTATTTCCGGATAGAAATTGAGAAGTGCCTTACGTAGTGCCAGGTCAAGGGCATTGATCGGGCCATCACCTTCTGCAGCAGTAAGTTCCTGGCGTCCCTGAACCTCGAGTTTCACGGTAGCCTCCGAGATGCATGGCTCGTTCTTGCTTCTTTTCTCTATTATCACCCTGAAGCCGTTGAGTTTGAAGAACGGAGAATGTTTTTTCAGAATCTTCATTGCAAGAAGGTTGAAAGATGCGTCTGCCGCTTCGAATTCATAGCCCTTGTTCTCCATCTCCTTGAGCGTGTCGAGAATTTCCTTTATCTCCTCTGGTGAAGCTCCTTCGATATGGTGTTCGGCAATCTTCATCATGACATTGCTTCTTCCAGCAAGATCCGACACGAGAATTCGCCTATTGTTTCCGACCAGTTCCGGATTCATATGCTCGAACGTCGCCGGATTTTTCGAGACCGCATTGACGTGCATTCCCCCCTTGTGTGCGAATGCGCTGTCCCCGACATAGGGATGTCTCTTGTTCGGATTCAGATTCGCAAGTTCATCCACAAACAGGCTTATCTCACGGAGGTTCACAAGCTGTCCAACCGCTATTGCACAGAAATTCATTTTGAGTTCGAGCGCAGGAATTATCGAACAAAGATTGGCATTTCCGCACCTTTCCCCGAATCCGTTTATTGTCCCCTGTATGTGCCTTGCGCCAGACTCCACCGAAATAAGAGAATTGGCGACGCCCATTCCACTGTCATCGTGGCAATGTATTCCAAGAACCACTTCACTGGGAAGCGATTTCCTTACAATGGAGCATATCTTGGAGATCTCGCTGGTCAGCATCCCGCCATTCGTGTCACAGAGCACTACAGTCCCAGCTCCATTCTTGCACGCAGTCTTAATCACATCCAGAGCAAAACTTGGATTGTCCTTGTATCCGTCGAAAAAGTGTTCCGCGTCGAATATCACCTCTCTGCCGTGGGATTTGAGATATGCGCATGAATCCCCAACGAGAGCGAGGTTGACATTGGCTGAAACCTTTAGCACTTCCAATACATGCAACATCCAGCTTTTGCCGAATATGGTGACTGCCGGAGTCTCCGACTCAAGGAGCTTTCTAAGATTATCGTCGTCCTCGACCTTGCAGCTCGCCCTTCTGGTGCTCCCGAAAGCCGAGATTTTCGCATTTTTGAATTTTCTGCCTCTGACCGCCTCGAAAAATGCCATGTCCTTCGGGTTGGAACCGGGCCATCCGCCCTCGACATATCCTACACCCAAGAGGTCAAGCTTTTCGGCTATCTTTATTTTGTCGCTCATCGAGAAATTTACGCCTTCGGCCTGCGATCCGTCCCGCAGAGTTGTGTCGTAGATGAGAATTCTTTCCTTTTTCATTTCTTCCATTTTCTGTTTGTTAAGTGTTTAAAAATATGGGGACAAAAGAAACAGCAATATACAGTGGACAGTGAAAATCTCAAGCCTGAAAATAAATTCAGGAATATTAGGATTCAGGAGTTTTTCCGCGTCCCATTTCAGCAGCAACTTGGCGAAATCCCGTAGCATGCTTGTCATATCTTCAGTAGACGACATTGGATTTCCTCCTCAATTGGATATTCACTGGACTGTGTTTTTCAGTGAATATTGAACTCATCTTCTTGAGTTCTGCTGTTTTTTGAACTTGGAGAGTATCTCATTGAATCGTGTGGCTAGCTCCTCCTCTTCTCTGCAAGGCAATGATTCGAGTTTTTTCCACTGGGATTCCACATCCTTCACTCTGTCGGCGGCCTCCTTGGAATCTGTTTTCTTTCTGCCGAGCGTGACATTTGTCTCGAGCGCGAATTTTAGTTCGTTCAGCATATCGAGGGAAACCCCGCCAGGGGCTTCATCATTCTCTTTTTCGTGCTGATTTCCCTGCGCGGACATTCCGGTGATTTTTTCGAGTTCGACGCAGAGCTTTCTTCTTTTGTCTAGGATTTTGCCACGTTTTTGTCTGATTTCCGCAAAGAACTGGCTGTTACTGCTGGTAATCGCATCGAGCAGTGCCTTGAAATGCGCTTCCAATTTTTCTCTTATGCCGGGGGGGAGCTCGCCTGCGGCCGTCCATTCTGCGGAGAGCGATTCGGGTGTATTCGCAGGATCTTCCGGATTATTCTCGATTTTCTCGATCAATGCGATTTTCCCCTGGAAGTTCTGTTCCATTTTTGACTGCGATTCACGCAGTTTGTCGCGGTATATCTTCTGAAGGTCCGAAAGATGTGAGAAGAAATTGTCGGCAAGTTTTTCATCATCTCCTCTTGATCCGTATCCAATCTCGTTCCATGCTTTTCTCAGCTCGCTGATCTTGTTTTCAATTTCTCCCGGAGATTTTGCAGTGGCTTCTACTGTGACGCGTTGAAGCTCTTCGCAGAGAGTTTTTTTAGCCTCGGTGTTTTTGGTTCTTTCGTCATCGAGTCCTTTGAAGAAGTTTTCGATTGCCCCGTTGAATCTTTCCCACAGCTTTTTCTCGTCCTTGTAAGATGCTGAGCCGCTCTCCCTCCACTTAGTGCGAAGTTCGCGGGTTTTTCTTATGGCGTCCGGCTTGTCCATTTCGGCCAGCTTTTCCGCCGCTTCGCAGAGATCGGACTTGGCATTTCTGCTTTCCGACTGCATCTGGTGGAGTTCCTTGTAATATTCCTTGCGCTTTCCGAAGAATCTGTCGCAGACGGTTTTTATCCTATCGCGAAGTTCGGTCTCTTTTTCTTTTGGTGCTGGACCGATTGTCAAAAAATCATCTCTGAGCTGTTTTATTTTTTCAGCCGCTGTTTCCCATTCGGAACTGTCCGCGAGTTTTTCTATTTCCTCGCAGATCGGGACTTTTCTGCTGTAGTTTTCGGATCTTTGCGTATCGAGATTTTTGAAGAAGTTCTGACATTCGAGGTATATTTTTTCGCAGGTCGAATTGAATCTCTCCCATATCTCTTCGGATTTCTCTCTCGGGACGGCACCTATGTCCTTCCATTCCTTTCTCAGATCAGAAAGTGTCCTTGACTTATTGTAGAAATCCTGTTCCAGTGCGAGTTGCTCGGCCTTTTCGCAGAGGTCGAGCTTGTAAGTATAATGTTCCCATCGGGCCCAGTCCTCCTCCTCGAACTTGGCCTTCAGTTTCGAGTGGAACTCGTGCAGCAGGGAGTCATATGTCTCGATGAGTTTTCTTTTTCCGGAGTACTTTAATTCGGATGGCCTGAAGCGAGATTTGAGTTCCTTGACTTTTGGAAGTACCGAGCGCAGGTCTTCGGCGGCGAGGCAGTTTTTCAGTTCTTCGCAGAGCATTTCCAGCTTTTTCTCTTCGTCCGCGGCTGCTGCTGCGAGATTTTTTCTGGTCTCTTCCTTTCTTCTTTCGTATTCGGCGGCGGCCTTCTTGAATCGTTCGGTATGCGAGTCAAACTCGCTGAGTCCGGAAAGTGTGATTTCGAGTTTTTCCTGAAGCGACTTCATCTCATTCGAGTCTTCCTTGGAAAATTTGGAATTTGCCGCGAGCGATTCGGCTCTTTCGCATATCTTGTCCATCTCGGTCTTCTTTGATCTGAGCTTCATCAGTTCGGCATCAATCTCGTTTTTCTTCAGGAAATATGCTTTCACAGATCTGTCGAATCGTTTCTGGAGTATCTCCATGAATTCCGGAGGTATGAGCTCCATCTGGTACCATTCTTTTGTGAGGTCCTCGACGCGATCTAGGGACTCGTGACCCGGAATTCCGATTAGCCGTTCGATTTCTGCGCAGAGGATTTCTCTTTCGACGATTCTTCGTTTTTTCTGGGTATGTATTTCGTGCCTGGCGCAAAAAGTTCTGTAGTTCGCATCGAATTTCTCCCTGAGTTCCTGCAATGAGTTCCCGGTGTCTCCGGAGTTCCATTTCTCGATGCTTTCTTTGAAAAATTTCTCCGCCTCTGACCAGTCTGAGGATTTAGAATAAAGATCGGACTGCCTGCAAATTGACTCAAGGATTTCGATGTTGGGATTCATTGTATTTTTCCATTTTTTGTTTTTTTCAGGTATGCCTCGAGGGCGCCTGGGAAAGGCGAAAGTGCTCTCTCGAATATTCCCAGGGAATATGCGATAGCCACACCATAGTTTGTAATCGGCACGGAGAGTTTTCTGCATTTCAGTATGCGCGAGAGGAGAGCCCTCTTGTTGAACACGCAGGAACCGCAGTGCACGATAAGCTTGTATGGGGAGATATCTTCCGGGAAGTCGTGTCCCTGGATGTGTTCGAAATCGAGTTTCCCGCCCACGAACTGTGTCAGCCAGCGGGGAATTTTGACCCGGCCTATGTCTTCTCCTATGGGATGGTGAGAACAGGCTTCGGCAACAAGCACCTTGTCGCCGGGGCGCAGTCTTTCTATTGCCATCGCCCCTTCGACAAATGTTTCAAGGTCTCCCTTGTATCTGGCGAAAAGTATAGAGAATGAAGTCAGCGGAATAGAATCCGGGGTGTCGCCTGCGACTTTCAGGAATGCCTGCGAGTCTGTGACTACGAGTGCGGGTGGCCTTTTAAGGCTTTCGAGGGCATTGCGAAGTTCGCGTTCCTTGACAACGAGGCAGAAGGAGTCATTGTCGAGGAGATCCCTTATTGTCTGCACTTGGGGAAGTATGAGTCTTCCCCTTGGCGCCTCGAGGTCAATCGGAACGACAAGGATTGCCATTTCGCCGGGCGGGACGAGATCGCCTGCAATGGTGCCCGCCGCGAGGAAGTCCTCCGGCACATTTTTAATGAGTTCTTCGCGGAATTCCAACATGCCTTTCCCTTCCGAGGCTATGGAGAGTACGAATGGGATTTTTTCATTCTGTAGCCGGGCCACGATTTCAGCCGACGGTTTCGAGATGTCGCTCTTGTTGAGCAACACGATGACTGGGACATTCCTTTCTCTGAATTCTACGACGAGTTTTTCCTCGAACTCGCCCCATTCTGCGGCATCTGCCACAATGACGGCCACATCCGTCCTGCCGAAGATCTTTTCAGTGCCCCTGACTCTCATTTCGCCAAGCGCTCCCACATCGTCGATTCCGGCGGTGTCAATGAACAGGACAGGACCTATCGGGAGGAGTTCCATTGGTTTCTCGACCGGGTCTGTCGTTGTTCCTGCGATCTCGGACACGATGGAAACCTGCTGGCGTGTAAGGCTGTTCAAAAATGATGACTTGCCGACATTTCTGCGTCCGAAAATGCCGATGTGAAGCCTCATTCCCTTCGGGGTTTTTTCCATGTTCACGCCTCCTCCACTTTCAGGACTGCAATCGTGATATCGTCTTGTTGGGCCATCCCTGCAGAGAAACGTCCCAGTTCCTGACGTACTCTTTCCACCATGTTCGCGGATTTAAGTGTGCGGTTTTCGATTATCGTCTTTTCAAGCCTTTCTTCGCCGAATAATTCGCCTTTCAGATTTTTCGTCTCGGCTATTCCTGCTGATGAGAGGACTACGATGTCTCCGTTGCCAAGTCCGATTTTTTTTAGTTCGAACCTGGAATTTTCGTCGATTCCGAGGCCGAAGCCTTCAGTCATGAGTTTTTCTATAATGTTCTGGGAGACTTTCAAGAGGCGTACTGGGCGATAGCCAGCAGTTGCGAGGGAGAGAGTGCCCAAGTCGGAATCATATATTATGTATGAGAACACTGCAAAACGGTCAAAATTTGATGATTCCCTCGAGATGAGGCGGTTGACTTTTCTCAAAGTCGCCGCAGGATCAGTCTCGCCCTCCGATGCGATATGGAAGAAACTTCTTATCATAGTGAGGAAAATCGCCGATTTGATGTCTGGTTTCTCAAAGACATTGCCCACGAGCACCCCGAGATGCGTGTCGTCTATCTTCAGAAAATCGTAGTAGTTTCCGCCGACCCCGCCGGCGGGGGTATAAGAAAAACCAAAATCGAGCCCCCTAAATTCCGGAACCTTCGCGGGGTAGAGGACATCAATCATGACATTCCTTAGTTTTGCGTTCTCGCCGACTTCGTCAATGGCATTCTGGTCCATGTGCAGGCTTCCGCCACTTTCATAGGCTATCAGGTCTTCCAGCATCACGTTTATCCCAGGGTATCTCTGCTCAGAATTGTATGCCGTTGATTTCTGGATTATCTGGCGCAGACCTTCCGGAATCAGATCGAGCCTCAACAGTCCCCCTGGCATTTCGCCGGAAAGCATCTCGTAAAGGACAACACCGAGTGAATAAATGTCGGCTCTGTGGTCTGCGTGTTTGAAATCGGTCTTCTGTTCCGGGCTCATATAGACCGGGGAACCCATCGCGATGTTTGTGAGGGTCACAGAGGGAGCCGGATTGTCCTCTATCCGGGCAATCCCGAAGTCAATTACTTTGACTGTACCGTCTTTCTCCACGAGGATGTTTTCAGGCTTGATGTCGCGGTGGACGACTTTTTTAGAATGTGCGAATGCCAGTGCGGAGCAGACCTGCGTGGTTATCTTGACGGCTTTTTCCACCGTCACGGAACGGTTCATGAGGAGATCTCTAAGATTGTCGCCCTCGACAAACTCCATGACGAAATAATGCCTTCCTTCGTCGAACCCCCATTCGATCAGCCTGACGATGTTCTTGTGATCGAGCATAGAGGCGATTTTGAGCTCCTGCTGGAATCTTGTGACCAGGGCGTCGCTTGTAGTATGTTCCGGCAGCATTATTTTGACGGCGACGATTTTTCCTGAACTTGATATGGCTTTTATAATCTTCCCCATCCCGCCGGAGCAAAGTTCCTCGATGGCGATGTAGTTCCCGATTTTCTCTCCGGGCGAAGGTGTCAATCCTGTTGAGGGAAGCATTGTAGTTTTTTGGTGGTGAAGTTGTTTTTCTGACACCTTGTCGTTCACAGGGGAAATTCCCTCAATGGCCTTTTGCCCCGAGGATTTGCGTCTGCCTGTAAAAAATGTGAAATATACGGATAGAGCCGATATGAGTGCTATCGCGACCGCCAGGAGAAGAAAAGTTATGAGATTGCTTGACATTCAACTGGTTCTTTTGGGGCTGCTTGGGATTTCCTTGTCATTTTCTCTTTTTTGCATCGGCATCGGCGTCGGCGACGGCCGCCTCTACCTTGTCACATATCTTCAGAAAAGAGGAAAGGCCGGAGATATCGAGCACCTTGCCGACATATTCTTGTACGTTGGCGAGATATATGTCTCCCATGTTGAGCCTTGTCTTCTTTGTCGCCTCGAGTATGACCCTGAGCCCGGCACTGCTTATGTATTCGAGCTCCGCAAGGTCAAGGACAAGCTTGAAGTCCTTTTTTTCTATAAGTGTCGCGAATTTCATAGCCAGATCGCCGGAAGTCTCCGCATCAAGCCTCCCCGACAAGGATAAAACCGTAATTCCTCCAACTTTCTTCTCGCCTATAAGCATTTTTCCCGGCTCCTTCTTTTAGTCTCAAATCTGAAATTCTTCCTCTTATTTTCCACAACAATAATTCGTTTCACCGTTTTTACAAGCTTTTTATTTGAAAGTTTAACCGATGCGGGAATCTGTGATTCGAAAAAAGTTGCATAATATTTTCCTGAAGTTTGAATAACCCATCTATCCACATTATATTAAAGGATAAATTTTAACCTAGAATCCTCCCATCAATGGAACGTAAGAAAATAACAATCAGGGGAAGTGCGGCGGAAAAAACAGTCAAGACCACTTTTTTCTTGCTTTTCTCGGCATTTCTTTTCATCCTCGTTCTAAACCTGTATTCCTATGTGACCTTTCTCAGGATCAGTAAAATCTACACTGTCATCAGAAATGCCTCGGAAAACATCAAGTCCAAAGCCATCAATACAAATCTGGTTTTCATCGAAATTGCGAGCGGTGCCACAAACAAGGATATGAACTCGATATGGACGGATCTGGACTCGGCGGAAGCGGAGGCGAAGGAGATTTCCGAGCTCGAACCGCAAAACAACATTGGTGGCATGCTCGCCTCCTACAGGGGTGCGATACTGGAACTTCATCTCGCCATAACGGAAAAAAAAGATAGGGATACCATCGATCAAGCGAGAAGTGCATATGAAGGGTCATATTCGAAGCTCAACGATATGATTCTCAATACGGAACAGTCCCTCAACAGGTCGGTGTCAAAAAAAATGTTTGCAGTCAAGGCTGTATATGTCACGCTCATTGTCTGTCTGGTTCTTATCTTCACGATCACCGGATTCATAATCAGGAATTTCTCGTTGAAGATGGTGGAGCTGGACAAGGAAAACATGAATGCAAGGTCGGAACTCAAAGGCATTATTGACGCTATGGATTCAATTCTTTTCTTTGTCTCCATAGAACAGACTATAACTTTATGGAACAAGAGTGCCGAAGCGCATTTCAACATCCCAGCCGCGCAGGCCGTCAACAGGAACGTGATGGAAATCCTGCCCTTTTTTCAGAACTACAAGACCCCCTTTCACAAGGTTCTCCAGACGAAAAAAATCCAGGAGTTCAGAAAGCAGGAAGTCACCATTGACGGCAACAGTAGAATTTTCGACATAAAAATCAGTTTCAGCCTCATTGCCGATGGTGTCGTCATAATGATGGAGGACATAACACTCAGAGAGGCGATGGGAAAACAGATTGAACAGGAACAGAAGACGCAGGTTGTTAAGAACATGATACAGAATCTCACCGGCAGCTTCTCGAACGTCCTCGAGCAGATAACAACCACGGTGGGGCTGCTTGAGCTTTCATCCGAAGGGAAGACGCTCGAGTTCGATGTCCTTAAAAAGAACGTCCATCTTATCGAGAGCTGTGCCGAAAAAGCCTATGTCACAGTCCAGGAACTTATGAGATTCTCCGAACAAAGAAAGATAAATCCGGTTGTCCTGAATCTCAACGATCTAGTCCAACATGTGCTTGAGATCTCCAGGGACATATTCGACGATAGCATTGACATCTCCTTCCAGAAGTATGATCTGCCAGTGCAGATACAGGCCGATCCCGCCCTTTTGGAGATAGCATTGATGAACATGTGCGAAAACGCCGAACATGCGATGACATTCATGAGACAGCAGGATGAAATCAGCGCCGGGGTAATGGAGGTGAGCATAGAAAGGATATATCCCGACAGGACGTACAGACAGATACATCCTCTCGCGATGGCATCATCATATTGGACGATAAGTATTGCAGACAATGGCGTAGGAATTGAGGGTTCCATTCTTGCCAATATTTTTGATCCGTTCTTTACGACCAAGATCAACCTCAAGTCTGTTGGCCTTGGACTTACGGTGGCCGAGGAGATAATACATCAGCACGACGGGTTCATCGAAGTGTATTCACAGCTCGGCCAGGGTACCAATTTCATAATCTATTTGCCTGACAAATCGTAAATTCAAATTAAAAGAGACGAAAAAAGGAGAGACAATATGAATCCTGATATTCTTGACATTTTGATGATAATCGCTGTAGCAGGGGGAATAGGAATCGCCTTTCTTCTGTACTTCCTGGCAATATTCAAGAGATCAGATAGTCCCGCATCCACGAGAGATTCGGGATTCCCGGAGTTGGATTTTACCGACAATCATAAAGAAATTCTGCAATCAAAGTCCAAGGATGGCACGACCCGGACGGGAGATGAACTGAATGTCAGATTCGACAGAGCAAAGGAGACGGCCATAAAAGCCGAGCTTGGCAACGATTCTAAAAGCAGATTCATCGCATATATGACACATGAGATACGGTCGGCGCTGAACATAATCATGGGGAACTCGAACCTGATGCTCGAAGACGAGGCTAAAGTCTTGACTGACAAGCAGAGAGAATACATTGACACCATTATCAGTTCCTCGAAGAAACTCCTCTCGGTGACCGAAAACATAGGTGAGTTCTCGACAAAACAAAAGGGTGCTGGGCATCTCCAGATCCATTCCAAGCCATTTGATTTGAAAAAGATCTGCGAGGAAATAATACACGAAGAGTTTCCTGCGGCAAAAAGCAAAAAAATAAGTCTTGAATTCGTGCCGGACCAAAATCTTCCGCCCTTCATCGCGGGGGACAGCACCAAAATTTCGAATATGCTTTCGACTCTGATAGAAAACGCCATCAGATTCACCTCCGAGGGACATGTGCGACTGGAGGTGAAGAACCTTACACCTGAAAGGACCGACAACATCACATTGAGATTCATGGTTGAGGACACTGGCAAAGGAATTCCAGAATGTGATCTTAAAGACGTCTTCGACTTCACGGCCAACGATGTCGCCATTGCGGAAAGAAGAGGCAACATAGGGCTCGGTCTGTCCATCTGCAAATATCTTGCCGAATCAATGGGGGGAACTGTCAACGCCGAAAATGGAAAGGACAAGGGGGCAGTTTTCACACTTGAAATCCCGTTTGTGATACCGACTCCGGAAACCTCCGCAAAAACTATTTCAGTAAAACAGGTTAAAGAAGAGATCAAACCCCAAGTCAGCCTGAAAGACAAACATGCACTTCTCGTTGAAGACGACCCCGTAAACAGACAGCTTGAAAAAATATTCCTCCAGCGCCTGGGGCTTGAAGTTGACATCGCCATAAATGGACAGGAGGGCTTGGAAAGATTCAAGTTGAAAAAATACGACCTCGTATTCATGGACTGCGAAATGCCCGTAATGGATGGCTATACGGCCACTAAGGAGATAAGGAAATTTGAGGCTGGAAAAAAACGCACTCCTGTGATCGCCATGACGGCGTATGCGCTGGTGGGAGACAAAGAGATATGCCTCGCCGCCGGGATGGATGACTATATTTCAAAGCCTGTCAACGCCAAGGAGCTCTCCAGCATTGTGTCAAAATGTCTTCAAGTCTGAAAAGATCAATTAATCCTTTTGCGATTTATGCCTAGACTTGAAGGATTAATTAGCCACTTTTCCTAATATGACTCTTGTTCGGCACGGATTATGCTGTACCTCTCGGCAAGGAAGAACAAGGAAGAGCAGGAAAGAAAAGGAGAAATAACATGAATGCACCTGATCAAAGCAGGAACTTTAAGATGAAGAGGCCATTTACTTTCGTCGAGATATTGATGGCAATTATCATAATAATGATACTGCTGGCAATTACGATGCCTCTTCTGAGCAGATCCATGAAAAGATCCAAGTTCATCAGATGGTACGCATTCAACCGCGCCCTGGCGAATGATCCCACCTGCGTTGTAAACTTCAACTTCCAAGAGGGCGAAGGCGATAAGCTCAACAATATATGCTCTGGCGCAGATATCCAGAACTATGATCAGTCCAAATACTGTGGCTATCTATCGAACAATAATGGTGGGAAACACAATTTTCAATGGATAAAATCTGGTGGCAGATGGGGCAAATACGGATATAAGAATGCACTCCAGTTCAACGGGGTGGACACTTATATACATGTTCCGGGGTCCCAGGGGCTGGACTTCACCCCTGCAGACGATTTCACCATACTTTGCTGGGTGAGATTCGACAAGATCGGCCTTGGAGACTGCCCTTTTTCCAAATCGCTTTGGGGGACAGAAGCAGATGCTGCCGCCCAATATGACATGTATTCGAATCCCTATGCCGGCACATTCGGCCAAGGCTCTTTCGACGTTGACGTGTTCACCACTTGCGCCACATGGGAGAGCACCAAGGTTGACTTCGACAAGGCCGGGTGGGTCCATTTGGTGCTGAGATATGAAAGCACAGGCATGAATCCTGCGACAGGCGAGTATACAGGCCGAACCTCGGTCTTCGTCAATGGTGTAACACTAGGTCCATGGATCAGCACTACTGACGAAAATCCCAATACGGCATCGGCGACAGGATGGAAAGCCTGTGCCGAGAGTGGAATCAATGTCCCTCTAATAATTGGCGGCGCCGGGTGCTATAGAAAATACTGGAGTCCTGGCACGTATAATCCTGGCTTGGCAGGCCAACTTAAGAACGAATGGCTCATAAAATTCTTCTTCAAGGGCAAAATGGATGAATTCCTGCTGTTCAAACGCGCATTGACAGACTTGGAAATCATGGACCATTATCAGATGGGAAAAGAATAAATTAGATTTTAAGGGGGAAAAGATGCAACTGTTGTCTGGTATCCTGGCAGACAGGAAAAAGAGAAAAATCGTTGTCCTGGCAGTCCTTTTCGCTATACTCTGCGCTGTAGTCTACTTCCAGTTCTTCAATCAGGAGAAAATACAGGAGGGTGCATTAACTGTGGTCATATGCCCCGAATGTAAGGATAAGAGCATCAAGAGGATCAAGGATATAAATGATCCCGATGAAGTCGCGGGCAATTGCAACCTGTGCAAGGGAAAACTAGGATACGGATGGAAATGCGAGGATTGCAACTATGAGTATCCCATCAAAGATGGTTTCAAAGCTTCTACCAGACAGATGAAGACCATGGCAAAGTTCCAGCTTGTCCTCGATCACGAGAAATGCCCTAACTGCGGTTCGACAAGAACACACCCCATTTCGGTGAGCACCTTTGAGAAGTGACACATCACAGATTTGATGGCATGGATACCGTTTTTTGTGATTACAGGGCAATCTATTGCTTCTCCTCCAGCCAGGCCATTGCTTTTTCTTTTTCGTTCTCGCTGAAGTGTTTTATTTCTGCTTTTACAAAGTGTTTCGCAATGTCCGGCGCGATGGCGAGAAAAGTGTTATCTGTGACCGCGGCGATCCTTTTAACTTTTCTATGATGGTTCCGGACGAATTTGAAATGCGCCAGTAATGAACTGAAATTTTCCCATCCTGGAAAATGTTTGCCAGGACAAAGCATGAGTCCGTTGAGCTCCCCGTTCTGCTCGATAAATGGATCAACTGCGGCTGCGAGATTCGCAAAATCATCCCTCGAGAGCGGACCGTGCGGTTCAGCGATAAGAATACCCTTTTCCTTCATAAGTTCGAACTTGACCATAAAACACCTCTTTCTTGTTGTTGAACTAATCTTAAACTATAGTGCCTTGTTTTCTATTTCCTGTTAATAATGCCATTGAAATCCGCCGATTTCCATTCTTCCATTTCATGGGACAATTGTACATCTTAGAATGAGATAAATCAAACAGAGAATTATTTCTGTACTATTATGATTTCATGTTGGATTTTGTTGAAAAACCCTGGGGGAATGATATTTTCAGCCAAAACTGAATAATATGAAAAGCCAAGGAGTTGACCTGTGAAAGTTCTTGTTATTGGTGGCGGTGGCAGGGAGCACGCCCTGTGCTGGAAATTAAAACAAAGCCCTTCCGTCGAGAAGATATTCTGTATTCCGGGCAATGCCGGAATCGCGAAAATCGCGGAATGCGCGGACATTGATTCTGCGAATCTCGCAAAACTTGCGGATTTCGCAGAGAAAAAGGGGGTGAATCTGACGGTCGCCGGACCGGAAGTTCCTCTCTGCGATGGAATAACGGATCTTTTTCGTAGCAGGGGGCTCAAGGTCTTCGGACCTGACAAGTCTGCGGCCCGGCTCGAGGGAAGCAAGACCTTCGCCAAGGAATTCATGCTGAAACATGGGATTCCCACTGCGGCATCGAAAACATTTTTTTCGGAAGAGAAGGCGATAAAACACCTCAATGCTGTTTTTTCCAGAGGGGAGCCGGGAATTGTGGTCAAGGCTGACGGGGTTGCCGCTGGAAAAGGCGTGACTGTTGCGATCTCGCAGGAGGAGGCGCTCGATGCCGTGAAACAATGTTTCGCGGGAACGTTCGGAGATGCGGGCAGAACTGTTGTGATCGAAGAGCTTCTAAAGGGCGAAGAGGCCTCGATCTTGGCGCTGACCGATGGAGAAACTATGATCCCTCTTGCATCTTCCCAGGATCACAAGCGGGTGGGAGACGGCGACACAGGTCCCAACACAGGAGGCATGGGTGCGTATTCCCCGGCACCAGTCGTGACTCCGGAAATAATGGCGATTGTAAATGAAAAAGTGCTCGATCCATTCCTGAAAGGCCTGCGGAAGGAGAAACTCTACTACCGCGGAATAATATATGCAGGAATAATGATTGACGGGAAAGATGTCAAAGTCCTCGAATTCAATGTCCGCTTCGGCGATCCTGAGACTCAGGCGGTACTTATGAGACTCGAAAGCGATTTTGCCGAGGTCGCGCTGAAAACGGCGGAAGGATTGCTCAAGGATGTCCGTCTCAAATGGAGCGATGATGCGGCGGTCTGCGTCGTCATGGCTTCCGGCGGCTATCCGGGTTCGTACAAGAAGGGGTTTGAGATCAGCGGAATAAAGGAGGCTGAATCACAGGGTGCGGTAGTCTTCCATGCGGGGACGGCTCTGAAGGACGGAAAAACTGTGAATTCCGGCGGGCGCGTCCTTGGTGTGACGGCGAGAGGAGCCGGAATAAAGCAGGCGATTGAAAAGGCCTACTTGGCGGTCAGCAGGATTCGCTGGGAAGGTGCATCTTTCAGGAAAGATATAGGCCATCGCGCTTTGAAATCTTGAAATAGACTGCTAAATTCCACCCTTAAGAATTTCGAAGATGTCTTTAAGTTTTAACATTCAAGGAGATTAGATTATGATGAGATCCATTGTTGTTTTCCTTTGCCTGTCAGCGGTTCTTGTTTCGGCTGGCGGATGCACGAGTGGGCGCCCCGTCGGAGTTATTTACACTAATTCATCTTATGATGTGCATGGACTAGAGGGAGATCTTTCCGATCTCAAGATTGGAACTTCCGTTGGAGAATCATATTTCGGGCTTTTCGGTTTCGGTGATTGCAGCATAGCCACCGCCGCGAAAAATGCAGGAATCAAGAAGATAAGAATCGTGGATCAGGATTGCAAGACGGTCTTCGGTTACACTACGATAACCACCAAGGTCTATGGAACTTCCGGCGATGATGGCAAGTCAAAAGATTTGAACAGTAAAAAATGAAAAGACGGGGAAACTCCGTCCATGAAAATTTAAGGAGAATAAATGATTTTGAAATCCATACGGATCAGACTGCTTGTTTCGGTTCTGGCAGTTGCCTGTCTTACCGGCATATCCGAAGAAGAGTCAATTCATCTGAAGGATCTCGGAATAATAGCGAAAATAACCGCGAACATCTTCAGTACCGACCATTTCGCCAAACTGCCCGTTGATGACAAGGTATCGTCGGAACTCTTCGACGAGTATTTCAAGACTCTCGACCCGAACAAGATCTATTTGTCTGCCGAGGACATCAAGGAGTTCGAATCCCAGAGGGACAAGCTCGACGACCAGCTTAAGGACGGCGATGTGGTATTTGCATTCAAGGTATATGCGCGCCTGCTGCGGAGGGCCGAGGAATACAGCAGCTTTTCAACAGATCTCATCAAGAAGGGGCTGGATTTCAGCAAGGACGATGAGTTTGCTCCAGACCGCTCGAAACTTCCCTGGGCAAAAAATGACGATGAACTCAGGAGACTGTGGGAGCTTAAGACTAAGAACGATGTCCTGTACTACAGGCTTGTGGCGAGAGCCGATAAGGAAGAGCAGGAAAAGAAAAAAAATGAGAAAGAGAAGGAGGATCTGGAGAAGAAGAACACTGAAAAGAACGGTACCCCCGCGGAAGGAGACAAATCAAAAGACAACGGTAACAACAAACTCCCACCCGAACTCCTGAAGAGAATAGATAACGAAAACAATGGTAGATGGATCGAGCTATCCCCTGAACAAAAAGTACTGAAGAGAATAAACAACAATCTGGCAATTCTCAAGGGGAACGACGAGCTCGACATCATCGAGTTTTATCTTGCGTCACTGGCGAACATATACGATCCGCATTCGTCATATATGTCGTTCAGGGCTGTCGAGGATTTCAACATCAATATGAGTCTGTCACTGGTTGGCATTGGAGCCACTCTCCAGCTCGTTGACGGATATACCAAGATAATGAGCCTTGTCCCCGGGGGGCCAGCAGACCTGGATAAGCATCTTGAGCCCAATGACAGGATCATCGCGGTTGCTCAGGGCGACGGTGAACCAGTGGACATAATTGACATGCCGCTCTCAAAGGTTGTCAGGCTAATAAGAGGACAGGAGAACACGAAGGTGCGCCTTACCGTCCTGAAAGCCTCAAAAGGATTGAATTCTGTTCCCGAAATCATTGAGATTGTCAGAAACAAGGTGCTCCTTAAACAGTCAGAGGCACGTGGTGAAATCAAGGAGAAACAGACCGGGAATGGAGTGAAAAAAATAGGTGTCATATATCTTCCTTCGTTCTATTGCGACTTCGAGGCGTTCCGCAAGGGCGATGAAAATTATAAAAGCACCACGACCGACGTCAGAAAGATCATCGCAGATTTCAAGGAGAAAAAAGTTGACGCAATAGTTCTCGATTTAAGGACAAACGGAGGCGGAAGCCTTTACGAGGCGGTCGCGCTTACCGGACTCTTCATACCTTCAGGCCCGATTGTCCAGGTGAAAAACAGCGCAGGAGGCATTATTGTCCAACCCGATCCAGACAAGAACACAGTCTATGACGGACCACTGGCCGTCCTGGTTAACAGACTTAGTGCTTCCGCATCCGAAATTTTAGCTGCGGCAATACAGGACTATTCCAGAGGGATTTTGCTAGGTGACAGCCATACACACGGCAAAGGAACTGTCCAGACGGTTCTTGATTTGAAAGATGTCACAACCTACTACGATCTGAGTGTGCGACCAGGCTCGGTGAAAATCACCACACAGAAATTCTATAGGATAAACGGGGAGTCAACACAGATCAAGGGAGTCTCGCCAGACATAGTGTTTCCTTCATACACTGATACTATGGAGACAGGGGAGAAATTTCTTGATCATGCCCTTCCCTGGGACACCATACCGGCACGCGAATATCCCGTGTGCGAGAACATTAAAAAGATAATCCCGGAACTTGCGAAAAAATCGCAGGAAAGAGTAGCCAGAAACAAGGATTTTGAACTGCTCTCAAAGGATATCGAAAGATTTGACAAGATGAAGAAGGAGAAGACGCTTTCCCTCAATGAGGAGAAAAGATGGAAAATGTATGTCGAGGAGCAAAAACTTCTCGATCAGCAGTCGGCTCTTATGAAAATAGAGGAAAGCGATCTTGAAAAAAACAAGGATGACAAGAAACAGAAGGACATCTATATGGACGAAACTGTCAATGTCGTAGCAGACCTCATCGGAATTAATGCCCCCGCATTCGTGTCCGAGGCTGTCAAGCCCGAGGCTACGAATCAATAAAAAATTATTTTTTTTCTTGAAAAGTTTTTTTTGCAATATATTTTGAGGAACGTTTGCGGGTGTAGCTTAATGGTAAAGCACTATCCTTCCAAGTTAGACACGAGGGTTCGATTCCCTTCACCCGCTCCAAATTTTAATTTCAAATTCTAATCCCCGGTGGGGTTCCCGAGTGGCCAAAGGGGGCAGACTGTAAATCTGCTAGCATCGCTTTCGGTGGTTCGAATCCACCCCCCACCACCATCTTTTATCTAGCCTCAAAATCAAGCACTTACAGAGAAAAAGCCCTATACCCTCAAAACCTTGTTTCCTCTTGTCTATGCCATCAAGGTCAATAATGCTTCCGTCCGAGTCGGAAAGGGAAATAGTTTTTCCGCCGAGCTGGCTGACCTTTTCAACAGTGTACTGGGCGACATTTCCAGAACCTGATACAAGAGCTTTCTTCCCTTTGATTGAGTCACCCCTTGATTTGAGCATTTCTTCGGCGAAATAAGTTGATCCATAACCTGTTGCTTCGGGTCTGATGAGGCTTCCTCCCCAGTTTATGCTCTTGCCAGTGAGAACACATTCGTTAGAGTTCGAAAGTTTTTTACACTGTCCGAAGAGAAACCCGATTTCGCGCCCACCAACTCCGATATCACCTGCCGGGATATCAGTGTTAGGTCCGATAAAGCGGTAGAGTTGTGTCATAAAACTCTGGCAGAATCGCATCACTTCATTGTCGGACTTGCCTTTTGGATCAAAGTTGCTTCTACCTTTTGCTCCTCCCATCGGGAGTCCGGTAAGACTGTTTTTTCCAATATCTGTTCAAATCCGAGGAACTTGAGTATCCCCAGGTTTACCGACGAATGAAATCTCAACCCGCCCTCCTTTAAAGTTCGACTTTTGTCATCGGCTCATAGAATTCCTCTGAACGCCTCTTTCAATGAAATCAGCATAAGGAAAACGGCAAACACAATCATTCCAACAATAAAAAATCTTCTGATCAGTGGCGGAATCTTTTTTTCATCCGGCGCAGTATCTTTGAGGCATTCGTTGCAGTATATGCAGTCAAGTTGTTTCTGGGTTCGAATTCCAAAGGGGCATTTTGCATATATTTTCGGTGGAAGAATCCATTTCAACAGTGAGATGCCAGCGAAAAGTGACAGGAATGCGCCTGCCGGACAAAAAAATCTGCACCAGAAGCGGAAACAGATTACCGAACACAGGAAACCCACCAGACAGATTGCGAATTTCGCAGATTCCGGAGAAAAAAATGAGATAAGCGGATCCCAGAGTGAAACCTTTCTCGAACCGGAAAAAACAAAAAGTAGGATGACTGTAAATAGCAGGACATATTTAATAATTCTAAGATTTTCAACCCCGCGGAACGGGATGAGATTCTTGATTGTTTTCGGAAGTATGGCGTACACGAGTTCCTGTAGAGCGCCGAACGGACAAATAAAACCACAGTAGAGATTGCCGAATAGCATTACGAAAATGATCAGCCCGCCTCCAAGCAGAAATGAAACGTTCATTGAGATCGAAAAACTGTTCAGATTAATGACCGAAAAAATCTGATCAGTCGAGAACTGACAGTTAAGTGCAAAACCTCCGATCAGCAATGTTGCAAGAAGAACCCCATAGCGGATTTTCTTGAGATTGTATCTGGCGACTATAACCGACAATACGAAAAAAAACAGAATATAGATGACATCATAATTGGGGTTCCAGGCTTTTCCCGGCGCGAGATATGCAATCCTTGTGTTACCGTTTCTTCCGCCAATCACTTCACTGTAAAAATTATGCCCGGCTTTTCTCAGCGAATCTAGCACTGCCCGGGATGTGTATGTCGCTCCGGAAACTGTGTCAATGTTCTCAAGTGGCTTTTTTGAAAAAAGGTTGGATCCCTTGATATTTTCAAACCAATTTCCAAGCTTGGCAATGTATTCTGGAGAATCACTTGATTCTATCAGTTTGAAATCCTCGATTTTTCCATCGAGGCCGGTTTTGACGACAATATTGATTCTCCCACCAAAACTTGGAATGGCATCGCTTGCGAAATCCGCAGTTTTAAAGACAAATCCTTCAGTCTCGCCTTTCTTGTCGAGAATTCTGAAGAACTCGGCCTTACTGCCATTTTCGAGAGTTTTTTCTTCGGACTTGAATTTTCTATCCCCAATAAAGTTTTGAATTCTTGTGGAAAGCTTCTGTTTTTTGGTGAAATAGTCCGTCCTGAAATTGATGATGTGCGAGGAAATTATTGTGGAAATCGCGATTCCAAAAAGGACATAACCTATTTTACGCAAAGGATAACGAGATTTTACTTCTGAGCCGAATTTCCCAGAATAGCGGTTAGAGAAACCTGAAAAATATATTAGTGGGAAGTTCACAAGAATAATAAGCGCGAAAATCAGGAGTGAGCCATCGGTCCCTGCGATGGGAACCAGCAGAATCCCGGAGAAGAGCGCTCCAGCCACAGCGCCAAAGCTGTCCGCACTTTCCAGGACTGCCCCGCTTTCCGGCGTCCCGAAGTTTCTTTCGACAAGAATTTTCGATGCGCATGGGAAATAAAAGCCGTTTATAAGTCCATTTAGCGCAAAGACTAGCGCAAAAGACAGTCCAGTTGTGAAATATACCCCGAAATAGCAAACCGCAAGAAGAACCTCGACATGAATTGCCAGCACAATAAGTACGATGAACGAAATTTTCGAGCTGTCACGGCGCAGAACCAGTTTCGCGGCGAAAATCGCACCTGCAGTCAGACCCGCCATGAATGCCGCGGAAATCATTCCAATATTCAGAAACAGCGATCCGAACCTGCTCTGGTAAAGATACATAAGAACTATTACTGTTCCCATGCTGACAATTCCGGAACTTAGAACAAGGATTATATTCTCGAAGGACGATGGCGATGAGTTAGTCTTTGTCCTTATATTATTTGTAGCCACGGCCATGTTGGCCGTGAACGCCCCTGGCACGGGGGCGGCTACAGATTTGATTTTGTATATGAACCATAGCAGAATGAAAACTATGAATGGGACTGCGAAATTCGCAGTTCCGCCGACAAGAAGATTCTTCAGGATTCCAGTGATGTTCGTTCCGGCCTGGCGCAAAGAAAGCATAAGACCCGCGAGAAAAATCGCTGGCCTGGCTTCGGTGTTGAGGAGAAAATTTTCTGGAATCGCCGTGTTTTCAAAACACTGAACTGCGAATTTCGCACGGTCGGGCTGGTAGATGTCGCGCAAAACTTCCGGTGGAAAAATCTTTTCTGCATCCGTCATGGAGGAAAAGTTTTTTATGGCCAGTTCAGGATCACCGCTGATTTCGCCGTACACGGACGCAATGAACCAGCTGTCTTCTCCTGGCACGAGCAGGACTTGTGGGAAAATCTGGCCAATCGTGTGGAGTACTGATGCGCCTGTGAAGGCCTCTTCCGGACTGATTACATTTTCACCGCTCGATATCCTGACAGCCATTGTTCCGCCATCATTCGAAGACAATTTCACATGTCTATAGAATTCCCCGGTGAAAAATCTGTTTATGAAGGAGTTTTCCACATTGCCAACATTGATTATAACCATATCGAAGCTTTTTTTCTCATTACGCAGAAAATCCATCACATCAATTTCAACAGGATGAAATCGGGAATCGGAAATTCGAAATTGCTCCGGCGCAACCTTGTTCACCTCGGACATGTATTCCTTGTCAGGATTTGACCAGTAAAGATTTTTCAGGTTAGGAAACTCGAGCAATATTCGGCACAAATTGAGTCCGGAACCGATTAGCAGAATATTTTCCGCCTTTGGGTTCTGCGCGAACACTGTGGCGATTTTGCGCCCGGCTCCTTCCCGTTCCGGGATCGTCTCGCAGACGGCTCCTTCTTTCACAACGGTCCATTGCGAATTGTAGGTTCCGTAGAGATATTCGGCCTGCGCTGTGTGAAAGGATCCCTGATAAGAATTTGCAGGGAGAAGCTTGGTCCATTTGTAAAGCCTGATCTCCTCCATTAACGGTTTGTCAACTCTGAAAATAAGGCAAATGAGAACCGCAAGTGGAAGCAAAAATAAATTTATCGTACAGGAAATTGTATTTTTCGCGCATTTAGCGTTTTTAGAGGGAAAAAGTATGGTATTAGTTCCAGCACCGCCGGTTAAGTTTTTTGAGCGGTTCTTTGCGAATTTCGCAGTTGCAAAGGCGAGAGTTGCGAATATCGCACAAATAAGAAAAATCAGGACGGAACTCCAGTTCCAGGCCAGCATCAGGGTGACCAGTACGCCACCTATGAAAAAGCCGCACGCCTCCGTGGCATATACCTTTGCGACAGGTACTTCGAGGTCTGAGATCCATTCGCAGGCAAGCGGGAAAAGCATTCCGGCAATAAACGAGACCGGGATATTCACAATGCTCGACCACATAATCAGCCTTGGAAGACTGAAAAGTTCGTAGCTTTCTATTCCTGCAAGATTTCGGACTGCGATTATAAAGATAAACTGAATTATGAAGGCGGGAAGAGTGAGAAGAAATAGAAGTTCGAAATGTCTTGAAGTAGGCCAAGTCTCGACCTGTCCCTCATAGTCCCGCGAATGCGGACGACGTGGGATGAGATTTGGCATGTCTGGTTTCATCCTACTCCATTCTGCGAATTTCGAAGGACAGGTCGAAACCAGACCTACTTTTTTGAGTTTCAGAAAGATCAAGGATGAGAGTGCAATCCAGAAAAGCCAGGTGCCGAAAAATACCCCGACGGCGATGTCATTGCTCTCGAAGGATCCGAGATATTCGCGGAAGAGCAGAGTCTGGAAGACCACCGAAAGGAAGCCTATCGCAAAAATTACAAAATATTTTGAAAATTTCATATGCTTGCAAGAAGAAATATTTTCGTCATTTTTCACCCCGGAATTTGATGTTTTGTCCAATATTTTATCTACTCAAGAATCAATGCGCCGGAAACAAGATCAAAGACTGTTCGAATTTGAATTCCTCCTGATTTTACAGTCTTTTCGAAAAGCGTAAGAATAAGAGGTTTGATTGAGGGATTTTCCTTGCACAAAAGCATAAGACTTTTGGTTTCACGTTCATGAGTAAATTCGTTGCTTAAATCCGAGCACACCTGTATTGCAAGAAATGGTTTCTTTCCATGATGCGACACGATGAAATCAATCTCGTTCCTGTTCTGTCCGACAGATTCATATTTGACATCGAATCCATTCCTTATCAGATGCCAGTAGGTGATTGACTCGAGAATTCTGGAAGTTTTTTTCTCGTTCCAACCGGAAATGCAGTTCGCCATAGCCCAGTCGCTCGAATATATTTTCCTGTAGTTCTGGGAAATCCTTTTAAGTGATGTCGAATTGAATCCGACGCTTCCAATAAAATAAACTTCTTCCGCACATCTGAACCAGTCGGAAACCGTTTTCGGTGCAAGATTGAATCCAAGCGATTTCAGATTGTTCAGCTCCTTTTTATGTGTGTATGGACATGCATTTTTAAGAAGAATGTTCCTGAGGAATGACTTGCAGGCCACTGGATTTTGGATGTTCTTGTTGAGAATGAAATCGGATACCACGATTGAGTTGAAATAATTCTGAAGAAGAGGACGTAACAAGGCATCACCCAGCTTGGCCACCGCCGGATAGGATCCCCTCTTCATATATTCGTCAAAATTTTTCATCGCCTCAGACTTGTCTCTTCCGGACATCCTGGTCAAATCAATTTCCGAACCATTGAAGCGGAGGAATTCAGCGAATGAGAGAGGATACAACCTGTTGGTGAAGGTCTTGCCTCTAAGTTGTCTTGCAACTTTGTCCTCCTCAAGTTCGGATGTCGAACCTGTGACTACCACCAGCCAATTTTTCTTTTTTTTAAGTCGGAGAACAAAATTCTCCCATCCTTGTACATTGTGAATCTCGTCAAAAACAAACAATATTGGCTGGCAGACCTCGTCTTTGTCGAGAAGACTTAAAAAAACTTGGTCTATCTTGGACAATTCACCGGGTTTCATCGAGGCGAGCGCTTCGTCATCGAAGTGCAGATAGCACACATTTTTTAATGATTTGACTGTACTGTTTTTAATCAAATCATCTATTATCTGATATGTAAGATAGGTTTTACCGACTTTCCGGCCACCGGCTATTGTGGTCACCATGTCCTCCAAGTGGAACACCTTGGTGTCTCTTCTGAGATATTCCGGAATGCCAGCCTGCTGGAAATCCAAGATTCTTTCCTTTATTATGCTTTCCATAGGTAATGCATCCTTTGTGTATTATTTACTATAAAGTAGTGCATCTTAAGTGCAATACAAGCACAATTTGATATTCACATTAATTGAAGAATATCTTCTTGTTTATGATTTTTCAATTAGTTGTCGCCAACCGCCGAGATGCTCAGGTTGAGGTGCTTGACGCCAACGAGCGCCTTCAGCCTGGATGCGAGCTCCTCGATCTGTCTGGCTTCGCCCTTCGTGATTATCACCTCGAGGCAGTCGTGATGTGTGAGATGTATGTGCTGAGTGGAGATCACGAGCTCCTGATAGTCGTGCTGTATGTCGAGTATTTTACTGACAAGTTCTCTTTTGTGATGGCTATATGTCATCATGATTATTCCTGCGACAATTCCACCCTCTTTCCACTGCTTGATCAGGAGGTCATTGCGGATAAGGTCTCGGATGGCTTCCGAGCGGTTGCTGTAGTTTCTTTTCCTTATATGCCGGTCAAAGGCGTCAATCAGGGATTTCTCGAGGGAAATTCCGAAGCGGTATAGTTTGTCCATAAGCGAACCTCCTTCTATAAGTGTCAAAGTATCAGAGAGTCAAAGTGTCAAAGTTTTTCAACCCCGTTTATAATGTTTAAGGTGCCTTAATCTATCAGTATATGACTTAAAAATCAAGTCCATGTAAGAGCCCGGAAATTTTATTCGATATTTCCGGTTTCTTAGTAGCACGATTTTAAAACTTATGCTATTCTATGCTTAGTAGAGAATAGAACAAGAGGAAAATATCATGCATATGGCGGACGCATTGTTGTCACCTGAGGTAGGATTGGCCTTCTGGGGTATTTCCGCCGGGCTTGTCGCATATTTCTCCAGGAAAATAACCGAGGAGAATGACAATGCTAGCATGAAAACTCCGCTGATGGGAGTCATGGGGGCGTTTGTCTTTGCCGCGCAGATGATAAATTTCAGCATTCCGGGAACCGGATCAAGCGGTCACATAGGAGGAGGGCTACTTCTGGCAATACTTCTCGGCCCGTACAGGGCATTCATCACGCTAGTTTCTGTCTTAGTTCTTCAATGCCTGTTTTTTGCCGACGGCGGGCTGCTTGCGCTTGGATGTAACATCTTCAATATGGCCTTTTTCCCTGCATTTATCGCGTACCCATTCATCTACAGGAAAATTATTGGAGACAGTCTTAATGAGGGCAGGCTTGCAGGTGCCTGCGTTACTGCGGCAGTCACAGGACTACTTATGGGAGCGTTTGCCGTTGTTGTTGAGACAGTACTGTCAGGAGCATCCGATCTTCCCTTCAAGGCATTTGTCCTTTTCATGCTGCCGATACACTTGCTGATCGGTATTGTCGAGGGTGTCGCCACTTGGGGTGTCCTCATGTTTGTGACCAAGACGCAGCCGAGTCTGCTCACTGATTCCGCCAATTCAAGAATGCCTAAGGCGATTTTTGCGTGTTTTGCAATTGCCGCGCTCGCACTGGGAGGGTTCCTTTCCTGCTTTGCATCTTCACAACCAGACGGACTTGAATGGTCAATCTCGAAGGTTACAGGATTAGAGGGACTTGAAGGTAAAGCTCAAGATGGGATTCATAAGATTTCAGCTGTAATCCAGAAAAAACTTGCGTTTCTGCCAGATTATTCGTTCAAGTCTTCAGTAGAGGGTGAATCTGCGGAAAAATCCACCCTCCACGCCAATATGGGCACATCGCTTGCTGGCATCACAGGATCTGTCCTGGTTTTACTGACTGCGGCCAGTTTCGGAATGATTTTGAGGAAGAAAAAATTATAAGGCGATTTTTTATGTATGATGCGTCAATTTTAAAAAATTCAGAAAAGATATCGGAAATGCATAATGAAACTGCATCATCTGAATTTCTCTGTTCAATGAATGGCAGGTCGTTCATTCTAATATGGGCAATATATGTGATTTACGTAATGTCAACAGGGAAATTCAATCTTGCATGCGTGACTGCATATGCCGCCTTCCCATTGTTCATTGCGATATATTTTGACCTTTCGTTCGGGACAATTCTCAAAAGGCTGATACTCTTCTTCCCCTTCATCATTTTGATTGCATTGGCAAACCCGATATTCGACAGACGTCCATTGATGACAATTGAAAATTTCACATTGACTTCAGGAATGATGTCGGGGGCGGTGATACTTGCGAAAAGTCTTCTGCTGATCGCTTCCGCAGTTATTTTTTCAATGATACTGCCGTTCCATCGCATTTGCGATGCACTCCGCTCGTTCCATGTTCCTGACATATTCATAACCCAGCTTGTCCTTTTGCACAGATACAGTTTTCTTCTTGTAGAGGAGGCTGTTTCGATTCAAAAAGCCCGGGACATGCGCTCCTTCGGAAAAAGAGGCAGGGAATTTTTCACGACTGCGGGAATGCTTGGTTCGCTTCTTTTGCGGACGACGAATCGGGCGGAAAGGATCTACAGGGGAATGTTTGCAAGGGGGTTCACTGGCTCGCTCCAGCAAAGTTGCGATGCGGATTTTACAGCAAAAGATCTGACGGCGATAATATGTGCCACCGCGCTTTTTCTGATTGTAAGAGCGATATTTTAGTGAGTCAAAGTGTCAGAGTGTCAAAGTGTCAAAGTGTCAAAGACGGTGGAGGGTCGAGTTCTACTCGACCGCGGCAGAGTTTGACTCTGCCGATTTTTAAAATGGTAAGAGTTTAGGAATTAGGAGCTTATGTCTGAAATAACAATAAAAAATCTTGAGTTTACCTATCCCGATGCGAGCAGGGCGTTGGATGGAGTTTCCTTTTCGGTCGGGAAAGGCGAAAAACTTGGGATAATCGGCCCGAACGGTGCCGGCAAGTCAACCTTGGTCAACCACTTCAACGGTTTTTTTCTCCCGCAAACCGGGAAAATTGTCATTCAAGGCATAGAACTCTCGAAAAGCACACAGGAGGAAATCCGGAAAAATGTTGGAATTGTGTTTCAGAATCCGGATGACCAGCTTTTCATGACCCGCCTCTCCGATGATGTCGCATTCGGACCTAAAAACCTAGGAACTTCTCCGGAAACAGTGAAACTCGAAGTACAGAAGATCCTCAAGGAGCTCGGTCTATGGGAGCTTAGGGACAAGCCGGCCGCACACATTTCACAGGGACAGAAAAGATTCGCGGCATTCGCATCTGTTCTTGTGATGAGCCCTTCGATCATTGTGCTTGACGAACCAACTTCCGATCTCGACCCCAGGAATCGGAAAAAACTCATCGCTCTGGTAAGAGGATTCAAATCGACCTGTGTAACAGTTTCACACGACCTCGATTTCATATGGGACACCTGCGAAAGAGTTATATTGTTGTCGGCGGGTAAAATCGTGGCAGAGGGAAAAACGGAGAAAATTCTCTCGGACAGGGCGCTTCTCGAAAAAAATGGCCTCGAACTTCCAATTCGATTGCAATCCAATCTTTAGACACGAATTTTCACTAATTTACACAAATAACTGGGGACAAGATCATTTGCCCGCGAAACACGCGAATTACGCGAAACCGCAAGCGAGTTTTCTTCTGTATTCGTGAACATTCGTAAAATTCATGTCTGATTATTTTTCGCGATCATTCGCGTGTTTCGCGGGCAGGAAGATCTTTTCCAGCAGGCTTTAATCATTACCACTTTGCAGGGATACCAGTGCAGTTTTTTTCTGCGAATTTCGCACGTACGGCCACCTGTCCTATGAAGCCTTGGCATAGTAGGATGTTGGCCGTGTGCGCCCCCAAGATGGGGGCGACTACAAATAATGCAACATCAACGACTGATGCATTATGCTCATCTTCTACGATTTATTTAAATTCGTCCTGATTCCGTGAAGGCTTTTAGCCATTCACTTTTTTGTTAATTCTTCATTTTCTAAATAGCCTGAATAGGATAGGGACGGATCTCTGGGCCGTTCCATTGTGGAACTCATTCTGTTTTGCACAGTAGCTCCTTGATCCTTTTTTCGCATGCCGCCTTTTGCGCGGCCGTGGCATCTTTGACGCCCAAGGCTTCATTGAATTTTGCGATGGCTTCCGCCTTCTTCCCTTGGCTGGCCAGCGTCTCCCCATAGGCGCACCG
>CAIQLG010000070.1 GCA_903872565.1 uncultured Lentisphaerota bacterium
AAATGCGTTGGCGGTATCAGGCAAACTTTGAGCTATCTGACCGGTTCATATCAGATTGCCAAGGAGGCATACAAGTCCTCGGGAAATAGAATTTGCTACATGAACGGTTTTCTGCGCTATCCCAATTCGTCCCTGGTCAAAGGACGATACAAAATAATTGGGACCGAGGGAAGCCAAGGCAATATCGCTATATGGGACAATGTCCAGAATAAAATTCTACATTTGCCATCTGATGCGGAATTCGTCGCCTGCTGGCTTGAGAAGACGGATGAGTGCTGGAACCTTGTGTCGCTCAAGGGGGGACAGAAGTGTACTATCAGGAATGGGATAGCCTTTAAGTCGCCTAATCAACACGCTGAGACAATGCACTATTGGGAGGTAATCAAGGAGGATGAAACCGTTTCGGATTCTTACCTCATATACGAGTCCGGGATATTGGAGCTGTCAAACCCTGCGGGCAACCTTCTCTTCATCATAAAAGATTAAATTTGGATGTGTTGCAATGGAAGAAAAAGCAAAAGCCCATGAAGCAATTAAGGAGGCGGCTGGCTACAAGTGCGGGAAATGCGGATTGCAGTGCCGAAAGCCAGGGGAGCCTTTCGACCACAATGTCCGCAGTCTCCATGTCGTCCACTATCCAGACCGCAGTCCGGATAACTACAACCCGGACAACCTTCTCCCCTTGTGCGGCAAATGTGTCATGGCTTATCAGACAACCGGCGATAAAGCCGATCTTGCAAGACGGCAGACGAGGGATTCATTGGCGGCAAATGTCATTGGCCGGGATCATCTGCTTACCTTGCTTTATGCACGGCTTCAGCGCAAAATGACATTCCGTCTCGATGGATTTTCCGGAATAGGAAAAACAACCTTGTTCCTTTGGGCTTACAACAATTGCGGGTGTGATAGCCGGGCTTACGTCTCATGCTGCTTCCGGAATACAGAAATAATCCGTGAGATTGCGAAAGGTCTCGATGTCGAGGGATACGAGAAGAAATCAACGGCTAAACTTGAAAAGGAAATAATTCAGTCAAGTAAGTCCTTTGCCCTATTCATAGACAATATCGAGGAAATCAAACCTCAGCTCATAACCTTTCTCAAGGCTCTGCACGGCAAGACGGAAGTCAGGATTTACTATGCTGGCAAGAACAGCGTTGTAAAGGAAAACCTAAAACCGCTCGTATGGGGAGTTAAATGCATCCGTGTACCTCCAATTACCGAGGAGAACTCATTGAAGATAGCGCAAAAGGCAATTCATGAAACCGGCGCAGTGGTTGATATCAACGAAGTAATAAAGAATTCCCGTGGCAATCCCGGCAGAATATGGGCGGCTTGCCGTGGAGAGCCACTGAACGATGACGAACATGTAAAGGGCGAGGAAATGAACATAATGCCTTTGATTGTCGTCAGCGGCATAGCGTTGTTTATCGCCTTGAGATACACGGGCAAAGCAGCGGGTTCGACAGATCTCTACCTGCTTGGGGGATTCGGGATGGCTGCTGCAATTTTCAGTAGAATATTCATGAACAAATGAAAGGTTGAATTATGGACTATGTACTTGTGAAACGAGACAGTGATGAATGGTATTTCATGTGGAATTTGCTGGCGGTCCATCCCTGCAACCTGGGACTAACGTTCCCGCTGACTGCATTTTATCTCGATGAAGAGTGGCAATACATGTGTACTGACCTGAGACAGCCAGACAAGCCCTTCCACGGATTTCGACACAGGTGCCACCCGAGATTCAGCGCAACTCTCCGTATTGAAATTCCGGTGTCATACAGTTTTAATCAAAAACTTAACGAGAAAGGAATATATAATGAGCAAGAGATGCGGCAAGAAGACGGAAGTCTTTTCGAGGGTCTGTGGGTACCATCGCCCGATAAAGAATTGGAACAAAGGAAAGCAGTCTGAATTTGAGGAACGGAAACCCTATGACGTGAAATCACTGATGAAGGGATTCGTTTCTGGGAAAATGGTAAACTTGCGAACTTCGCAGAAAGGAGCGTAAAAACAGATGTGGTCGAATGTTTGCAGAAAATATTATGTGATTGTTGCATTCATCTCAGTTCCCTTTCTCCCAAGTATTGTTTCACTTTTTGAGTTCTGTTTTTTCGGCACATGCTTTTTTGACAGGTTTGTCCGAGGACTTTTCGGGTTGGATATTTATTTCTATGTGAATGTCTTTCCGCTGGTAAAATTACGTTCAATATTTGGGATTTAGGATGGGAAATAATAATATAATTCAAAAGAGTTACGTGACGTTGCGAATCCTGCGACTTGCGAAGTTCGCAGTTCTTCTTGCGATATACGCAGCTCATGCTTTTGGCTTGACAAGTGCGAATTTTGCAGAGGCAGGAGAGCCAATCGTTGGATATGCGCGGAATGATAAAGCTCTGGATGTTTCCACTGCACCAGAAAGGGAGACACATTTCTATAAGTTACTCTACGTCGTTGACGGCGATACCATCAAGATTGAGTACAAGGGAGAAAAAGAAAGCGTCAGGTTGCTTGGAATTGATACTCCTGAATCTAGGAACAATGCGAAAGCTGAGAGGGACGCAAAAGCTTCTGGAGTGAAAGTCAAGGACATTATTTACGACGGTATTAAGGCCTCGAAGTTCACGAAGGAAAAACTTGAAAAATATATTGGCAAAGATATCGAGATTGAATTTGGAGAACCACGCAGGGATCGTTACGGCCGCTTACTCGGCTGGGTCTATGTCGAGGGGAAATGCCTGAACATAGAAATAGTCCGGAATGGTTATGCGAAGCCGCTTTTCTACGGGAAAATAAAATACAAGGACGAAATCAACCAGGCCTATGATGAGGCCGTCAAGGCTGGTGTTGGTCTCTGGAGGAAATAATCATGCTTAATAAAATCCTAACTCTATTAGGCAAGGAGCCGAAAGAAGGAAAAGACGAGACGCAACATTCGACCGGCTTCCGGATTGTGAACGGAGTCCTCTACATTGACAATGAGCAAGTGTACCTGAATCCTGATACTGTTGAGATTCCGCAGGAACTACTTGAATCAGAAGACGTTGAATCTTTCGATGGTTCAGTTCTGCGAAATTCGCAGAATTTATCTGAGGAAAAACAGTCTTTAATGCCTCGGTCCCCAGACAAACACGTCTATTCCGAATCGTCTCTAAATGAAGATGAGCTAAAGGACTATATTTTGCGATATTTTCAGTTTATTGAAGCCGGGGGAAAATCGAAAAACACAATTTTCACATATAAATACTCCCATTTTTTTTGGGATGCACATGCGAAAAATATCGGCAAGCCGCTCTACGATATGAACTATGAGGATATTCAGCTTGGTTTTATGGAGCATGATCCGTCGTCAACAAGGACAAGGCTATCATTCCTAAAGAGTTTTGCGAAGTGGTTGCTGAAGGAAAACAGGGCGAAGCTTTTCATTGAACTCCAAAAAGTTCAGCCGCCGAAAATCGGCATCAGGATTGTAAAGCATAAGAGTTCCGATGATTTTGTTAAATACACTCTAATTGCGAAGGAACTCTGCGAGAAAAAAGACAGGCTCGGAATCTGGCTTGGTCTTATGCTCAATTGTGGTTATCGCATAAGCGAAATACGCAATGCAAGCTCTTATGACACTTATGTGCAGACGTTAGGCAAGGGCAACAAGGAACGAAGGACGCCAGCACCGGAATGGTTGACAAGAGCCATGCAAGCCTGTCAACCTGACGGACGAGGGGGATGGCATATTGAGAGAAAGAGGATTGACAAACTCTTACGGAAAACAATAGGGCTGAACCATTTTCACCGACTGCGCCATACCTATGCCACAACATTGCTTCACAATGGCATGACGCTCGATGAGATTCAACTGCTTCTCGGACATGCCGAAATACGCACTACGCAGATATATGCCAAGACAAAGCTTCCAGAAAATGTCATTAAAACTATTGACGCAATTGTCGCAAGAAAAACAGGAAAATAATTTTGATGGCCACAAAGGAGCACAAAGAACACAAAAACTATTTTTAATATTATAAATTATGACTTTGATATCACATTAACATCAGAGGTGAATTATGCAAAACATGGAAAAGATGATTGAGGGGATGACGGAAAAAGCGTGTTTCATTCATGAGGATTTTCATACGGCTTATGGAGACAGATATGACGAGCACATCGAGGCGTTTGCAGAGGAGCTTCGTCGTCTGATGAAGGAAGAGCACAACGATGAAACTTTAGCTCTGTTCGAGGTAATTACTCGGAATGAGCTCAGCGACTTCGAGACCCAATTTGCGTTCTGCGCTTTTGTCACTGTTTAAAAAAAATGAATCAACATGACAGCACAAAGGTGTTCGGTGATACCTTCGTTTACAACAATCGCGATTTCCACCTTGCAGGAGGAAATGATAACGGCCTATTTATTACCCAAAAAGTGTCCACATATGGGACATTACCCCGCCTGGCAATTCCGCGAAGTGCATGAATTGATATTCAAAGATGGACGGCTCTTGTCGGCAACTGACCGAATTGGCAGAATTTCAAGATGTGATCGCGGATCGACCGTTGGTACCAGAAGCCTCAGACAAGATTAAGGAAATAAAAGACTACATTCAACGAATCCTGACGCTATGAACGATGGTTTTAATGTTACCGCCTTTTCTTTCTTTTCACGGACTTTCCATTCATCAATTTGATCTGGTGTTCTGAAAATGCGCTCTGCTCCATCTTACCAAGAGAATGAGGACGATCCCATCCCTCATTTAAATAAAACCGGCAGGTGAAATGTTCAAATACAGTTTCGAGTTTGTGGACCGACTTTGAATTGAAGCAAAGTCCCCAGTCATCGTTGAGCTCGGCATAGAAGCCGCATCCACCACACTGCCAGCCGTTATCATGAAGCTTCTTCAACTCCGGCTTGCCTTTGAATCCGCTGCTGTAGAGATTTTCCGTTTCGGGATTGGAGAAGCCTTCCGTCCAAATTAAATTTCTGTTCTTTTTAGGGTTCATGTCACCTTTCAGGGATTTACTCGTCCGCCTATATAATATTTTTTCAGAGATGTTCAGAAATGAGATTATACGAGTTCCACGGCCATTCTTCCTGGAAGAAGTGCCCACCGGATCCGAGCCGTTCCACATTTTTCGTGTTCAGGAATCGGCGGCAAATGGAGTCATGGTTGAACTCCGAAGCCTGCAAGCGTTGTCCGCGTCCCACCATCTGGAAGCTGATGTCGAGGGGCTCGTTCCTGTTGGGTGCATAGACAAGAGTCACCTGGCAGGATTCCGCGCCGCTTGAGACGGCATGTACGGCAGCCTGTCTGGAGGCGTAGGCTCCAGCCCTGTCTATGTGGCTCAAATCTTTTCCGCTCAGCGCCCCACCGCCAAGGGGTATCCTGGGACCGTAGAAATCCATCACAAGCTTACGGCCTGTCTGCCCATTGTCGCCGTCGCTTCCACCATTCAGCAAGGGACCATTCGGGTTAACAAGCAATTCAACCTCATCCCATTCGCAAACCCAGCGGGGATCGTTATGCTGGACACGGCGATACGCATCTGCCAGGACTCCAGATATTGACGTTCCTATATCCAGCAGGTTTGCTGATTCCTTCTGCTGAACAGTGACCAGCACATGTTCCAGATGCCATTTCATGCATTCCTCGCGCAATCGCACCAAAATCTTTCCATCGGGACCTTGTCCGTCCATCAGTCCTCCTGCGGCAAAGGAGTCCACCATGCTCTGCCTCAGAGTGTGGACAAGAAACTGCTCAGGAGGCAGGAAATGTGTTTTCCCGTCATAGCCTGCCCACCCGATGACAATGCTCTGGTCGTTTACCTTGTGCGTCCATTGTGTCGGATCGCCCACTGCAAAGCAGGCCTCATTGGAGATGCGATACTTCTCCACATCTATATGGTTGCCGCCCGTGTAGCCGATCCGGCGGCCGACATCACGGACTATTTCATCAATCCCCCTGGACAGCGGCTGGCGGGTCATCGTCGCGCCGCTAAGCCAGATGGAGTCGGACCAGACCCCGACTTCAATCTGGGCATACGCCTCGGGATCGGCCTGGTATGCCTCGGAGACAATGCTGTCGGCCAGGATATCGCAGAACTTGTCCGGATGTCCATCGAATACTGCTTCGGCAAAACGAATCATGATGGGTACCTTTCCAGTTGAACATACTTAATCCGCGCCCGTTCCAGTGTCTCTCCTGATCCGTCGCGGGACAAAATGACGGTGATCTTCTGGTCTCTTATCCGCATGAGCAGGGTATTGTCGCACTCTTCTATATAACCATCGGTAACAATGACAGCCTTGCCTGGCTTCGTCGTTGCAACATGTTCAAGAACGCTGTTCATGGAGGTTCCACCGCTCGTTGATGTTTTCAGTACACCGTTCTTGATGACAGCCGGAGCCACCTGGTCGCTGAAGGCCCAGAAAGGCATGCGTATATGACGGCGCATTCTACTCAGAAGCCCGACTATCGACTGCATCTCGGCATGCATCGAGCCGCTGACATCGAGATAGACCTGCGTATTGCCAACAGGTTTACGCTGTTCGCTTTTCCAGAGGGAGTCCGGAATGAAAGGGCACCATATTCCCCGTAGAAATGCCCGTCTGTCGTTCGTGCTGAAGACGGGCAGAGAACTCTGAATCTCTTTCAAGTCTTGAATCTGGGCGCTTCGGTCAGGAGTAACACACTCCATGAGAGCACGCCATGCCGTCACCTCCCACTTCCTCATCTTTTCATTGACTCCTGTGAACATTGTATCATAGGGATTTCTCCCGTGTCCGCATATCTTGCCGGGAGATCTCCATATTCCATGCCCGTTCATGGACTGCATGGTCTCTTCGAGAACTTTCTTCACATGCTCGGAGATAGCTTCGCTAGAGCGTCTCTTGTGGCCTCCGAGCAGGAACCTGCCCTGCACAATTTCCGGATCTGAATCCTCTGAATTTTCCGAAGATGATTCTTCGTCACCACTGGAACCAGGTTTGCGGCAGGTGCCTTTCTGGCCACCGCCCGGGAGTCCCCCCTGTGCGCCACCGGAGCCTGGAATGAGCAGTAGAAATGAAGATGCGAGTTCTGCAGCGATCGACAATATGTCGTCAACAACAAGTTTTCCGTCGTATATTCCGCGCCATAGGGAATGAAATGGACGGGAACGGTTTACAGGATCATTTTCCTTCTCGTTCATTGGACGCAGAATCGCCGCATACCCCTTCATGTCGGCGTAGTAGCGTGACATGAAGGTGCTGTATTCCGGGCCGAGGCTTCTGTGTATAATAGCATTGATCACGCTGTCAAGTGCGATGTTCGTCGCCCTGTCCATCACCTTGTACTGTTCCGTGTGATTCAGCAGGACGTGGAGAAACTCGTGCATAATCAGGCTTTTCACTTCTGTTTCGGTTCTTGCATTCGCCGACAGAAATTGCATGTTCACCTGAAGGCTGGGTTCATTGGACAATGAAACAGACAGGGTTTTGACTTCCTCCGTGAAGACGATCTCTGCAATAGAGAGGATGCCCTGGCAGGCAATCGGATTTTCCTCGATCAGTTCGGCCAGTATGGTCCGGAAATATGCTTCAGTCATTTTCATAGAATCTCCCGATATCATAGAGCTCGACCGTACGCGCCAGCCTGCCGTCCGTCCAGATGACGGGGCGTTCCGCATTGTAATTGTTGTTGTTGCACAGGCCAAGTATGAGCGCCGCCCGAAGCACCTTGGCAGGTTGCTCGGACACAGGGTTTATTCTCGCTGCTTCATCACCCTGGACGGTCCGGCAGAAATAGGTGCCGGAGGGCAGAGCCACACGGTACTTGCAGTCGTCAGGCGCGGCGAACCCGTTCCTCGCCATGAAATCTTCCATGTATTCCCTGGGACTTCTTCCCTTCGGGAACGCAATGCCTACTCTGTGCAGTCTTGGCCACTGGATGGAGCTTTTCCTGTTACCGAGAATGCTGGAAAAAACCTTCTCGGTACGGGTGCGGCTCATTGGACCACCAGTATTGAAGACCGCCCACAGCCAGTCCAGCACCTGGTTCAGGCAGTTTGGGTAATCGTACGAAGCACAGTAATGCATTTGTCGAATTCCCTTTCGTATTTGACCGGGTCGTCAACGGTGATATTGTTCACCAGAAGGTAGTAGAAGAGCTGTGTCGCCCTTTCCCGCCTTTTGCCCGTCAGCGTGGCGAGCACCTGGGAGACGCGCCCATATTCCGGATGCGTTGTGTCTTTCTCCTTTGTCCGCTCCTCCCACTTCATTTCGCCCTGGACATTGACTATTTTTGCCGCGATCTTGCCCATTTCGTTGATTCCTTCCTGGCCGACAGGCACCTTGCCCTGCAGGCTCAGAGGATATACGGCAAAGGCGAACGCGGCGGCATTTTCCATGGGTGCCTGTGCGAGAAACTGTGTAACGGCAATTGTGCAGGTATCATGTCCGGGATTGTCCTCGAACAGTTTCCTGACCTTGCCGGCAAGCTCCCTTTCAATATGGAACTTGTTTAGCCACTGTGCGTTGCAGTCCTGCTGGCTCGTGTCCCAGGCTATCTTGTGGGTGGCCTTGATGATTTCGGGGTTCGGCACAATTCCCCAGGCTCTGTGCGGGATGCTCCATGTCAGGGCAAGAAGAAAAGTCTCGCTGCTTGCGCTGTTCCCGGAAACCGCTGTCACGGCCAGCAGATTTTTTACCAGCTGCCGGATACGCCGGGGTGAGATTCGAAGATTTGATTCGCACAGCATGGTGCCCGCCAGACATGCGTAATTGAGAGTGGACTTTGGGACGTTCTTGATCAGATCACGGTACGTCTTCTGCCATCCTTTCACGAGGCGGCCAGTCTCCCCGCCGTCATCCGAAAGAAGACCATCACCCCTCGGATCGGCAATCAGTCCCTGTGTGCGCTCATCCAGATGTTCCCAGTCTGGCACCTCCACTACAAATGCGAAACGGTCGGCGAGTGCCTGATCGAGAGGCACGGAGCCCTCATATGAATCGGCAACGCCCTGTTCAAGCGTGCAGGGATTCATAGCTGCCCAGCGGTAACGCAGTTTTTTAAGTTTCATTCCCTGGATGCATCGTTCCTGTATCAGCGAAAACAGCCGGTTCTGATGCTCAGGCTTGCATCTGCTAATCTCATCTACAAGCACGGATTCTGCGCCCCAGACAGCGCCGGGAGTTTCCAGATATTTGACACCGGCGAAGTCCGGAGTCGGATACGGGAATCCCACGAGATCGTCGAAGGAGATAAGGCTCGCATTGTAATGGCGGTGCTCAAGGCGCAACGCCTCCGAAAGGCTGTTGAGCAGGAAGGTCTTCCCTGTCCCCGCTTTGCCTATGAGCAGCAGCGGATCCTCTGTGACCAGAGCCGCAAGGATGATGGGTTCGACATTACCATATCCGTAGACGCCAAGCCGACTTAGATGTTGTTCCATGTACTCTCCTCCTGTTTTTTCCGCCTGGGGAATGTTTTACCATGATTTCGTGACGGTCTTTCCGTCCGTCACCTGCGATTAGTCCCCCCACTTTTCAATTATACCCCGAAACGGATTATTTACCATTTCGACCAGCAAAATTTGACACTTCTCTTATCTACCATCCCTATGACCTATGGCCGTTCTCCCATCTTGACTTTCATTTTGTTTATGGCGTTGAGTTCAATTTGTCTTACCCTTTCCTTCGTCTTGCCAATAACCTGGCCTATTTCCTGCAATGTGCTCTTCTCACAGGAAAATCCAAATCTCATTTCTACAACCTTCCTTTCCTCGTCTGACAGGATGTCCATTAAAGTTTCCAGATTGTCGTGGAATTCCATCCTATCCATCTCCTCCCACGGCGGCACGCTTCTGGAATCCGCGATGCATTCTTCGAGCGGCCTATCGTCCCCGCTTCCTAGCTGTTCGTTCATGGATGCAACCGGGATGTCCGATCCTGCAAGATTTCTTACCACCACCACGCTTATTCCGAGACGGTCGGCTATATCCTTTTCTCCTGGGTTGTTCCTCATTTCTTTTTTCAGTTCTGCCCTTGCAACTCTTATCTTTCTCAGATTGGTTGATGTCCAGACGGGGATTCTCACTATTCTACGATACTGGATCTCTCTGAATATTTTCTGGCGTACTCGGCATGCCGCGTATGACTTGTAGTCCTGGCTCAGCGCGGAGTTAAATGTTCTTGAGGCCTCCAGGAGTGCAACCTTTCCCTCGGAAACAAGATTTTCAATGTCAGGATATAGGAACCGATAGCGATACGCTATATGTCTGACCAGCGGCAGATAAGGCCTGACTCGTTCCTCATAAAGGATGGATCCCAAGTTGCTAGGGCTATTTCCCCCCATTTGGATATTCATAACTTGTTCTTCCACATTCCACCTCATATTGATAGAACCACATTCCTTCACAACTTTATACCTTTATTCATATTATCAAGAAGTTCCTCATCGCTTAGAGCGTCCAATGAATCATCATAATCAAATGTCAATCCCTTGTAATCCGGATTATCCTTATTGAGTTTCATTGCAATCTCTTTCAATGTGCCGATAAAGGTTTCTTTCATCCTTTCCAAACGTATTTCGATTGAAAGGCGTATACTGGCTTCGGCCAGTTCACTGAATTCAAAATCAGCATCCTGAGGATATTTTTCAGCGGCTTTCTGAAGTCCCGCTTTTCCAGCATCGGCCAATTCTTCCGCTGTCATGATATCCTTTTCAAACTCCTTTGATATTTTTCCTATAAGATGCTGATTTTCCGCCACGAGTTCTTCGACTGCCTTGTTCATCCTGACACTCCTTGCATTATTGTTTTTGTTTCGTCCTCAATCCTAATTTTCTAGGAATTGCACCTGGGTAATAACTTATACTGAAGGGGTTGACAAATTGTGTCCAGGGGGTGCGTTCGATAAAAATATTTCAAACAAATTATTGAAATCTGGCTTGTAATTTTCAGATTAGACGCTATGTTTATTATGTTACCAGCGGTGTAAAATGTGCAACGAAGATGGTAACCGTTCACGGTTACTAAACTTGAAATTAGAAATTAGGAATTGGTGATATTATACTTGTGGCGACACGGGAAGTCAAATTAAGTTGAATATTTTTTGTCTATTATCCGGTATCCAGATCAATGAGAGATGGGGGTG
>CAIQLG010000071.1 GCA_903872565.1 uncultured Lentisphaerota bacterium
CGCGGCCGGCGACGTTCTCCTCGATCAACCGCTCGGGACGGTAATAGATATCGATGGGGTAACCTTCGCCGTAGACTTGGCGAAAGAGCCGGGCCACGCCTGGTGCGTCTTCGTTGCGGAAAAAATCAATGTCAATTGCCTGCATCTTTGCACCTCACACCGGTGTTTCGCTCCTTAGATTATTAAAATTTCCTTCCCGGCACTATGCAGCGCGCTAGTCCGTTTAAGTCCAATTCATTCAACCATTATTATTTAATCCCTGGCCTTAATGATGGCGGTCATGAATTCAGGTTCGTATAGCGTGGCATTATCTTTTTGCGCGGAATAATCTTGTGATAGCACTCATCCGGCCAGCCGACGGCAATGACTGAATAGATATTCTCTCCGCGCGCCAAACCCAGGGCCTTACCAATTGACTGGTCGCGGCTGAGCGCCACAACGGCAAATCCGATCAGGCAGGTGCCCAGCCCCATGGCATGGGCGGCCAGGAGGATGTTTTGGGTTGCCAGGAGGGCATCTTCCTGCGGGCAGGAAGCGGCTTTAGTTGCGCCCACCAGGATTAGGGCTTGAACATCATGGAACAGCATATCTTTTTTCTTTGTTTCCCAATTTGTGATTAACTCTTCCATGCGCTCGTAATAGCGTTCGTGGTAATGTTCCAGTTCATCCTTTCCCAACAGGCTTAAAACCCGGCGCAGTGGAGCGACTTGGGCCATGCGGTTTAATCTGCGTAAAAAGGTCAAAACATGTTCGCCGAATATCTCAATCTGAGTTCTGTCCGGTAAAATGGTGAATGTCCATTCCTGGCTGTTTGATCCGCTTGGTGCCGTGGTGCCAATGGCAATCAGGTCTTCCAGAATATTTCTGTCGACTGGCATATCTTTAAAGTTGCGACAGGAACGGCGTGAAGCCATAAGCTGCACCAGGTGGCCTGTATCATCCGAGCCGTGTTTGATCCAATCATTTTCCATCCCGAATGATAATGTCTTCAGCGGTTCAAGGGTGGTCACCCGCACTGCACTCACCGGACACACCGCAACGCAATGCCCACAGTTGAGCGAATTTTCTCCGGTAACACAAGCCTTACCATCAACCAGGGAAATGGTTTCATACGGACATACTTTTATACACAGGCCACAACCGATGCATTTTTTAGAATCAATAATCGTATTTACCGTCAGGTCCATAATTTTCTCCGGAAGAATGGTTTATAGCTATAACGGCTTTGAAAAGAACTTCTTTTAAATTTTTTTACAAAACCATTTCTACTAATTACATTGCACATTGCCGCACAGATTACCGCATGAGTTCATCCCGGATGGCCACGCCGATCCTTTCCATTATATAGGGCTTTTTGACATAGGCACCGGCTCCCAGTTGCTGAGCCTTCTTGACTCGATCGGTTTCCGAAAAACCGCTGACCAGAATAGCCTTCTGCTGCGGGTTGATTTTGAGAACTCTTTGGTAGGTTTCCAGACCATCGATGCCCGGAGACATGATCATGTCCAAAACAAGAATATCGGCCTTGTTTTCCCGGAGGTATTCTACCGCCGCCTCACCACTGGATACGGCCTGAACCTCATAACCCAGCTTTTTAAGCAATCCGGAGGCGACTTCGCGCTGCTCGGCAATATCATCAATCACCAGGACTGATTCACCAGTGCCCAGGTATCTTTCAATAGGAACTTTCTGCTGAGGCATAACCAGTTCCTCCCGTGTTACCGGAAAGTAAAGTGTAAAAGTGGTTCCCTCTCCGACTTCAGTTTGCACATCAATATATCCATTGTGATCTTTTACTGTTCCCCAGACAATCGCCAATCCCAATCCGGTCCCGCTCCGGCCCATGGTCTTCTTCGTATAAAACGGTTCAAATATCTTCTCTCTGTGCTCAACGGGAATACCCATGCCTGTATCGGATACGGTCAGAATGGTGTAATCACCTTCCTTAATCTCGTCATAGCCTCTGATGGGTTTGTCCAGATAGCGGTTCTGAGTCCGGATTGTCACTTCTCCCACTCCGGAAATAGATTCCGCTGCATTGGACACCAGGTTCATCAACGTCTTTTCCAGATGCATCGGAGAGCCTTTAATGTTCAACAGCTCCTCCTGGCACTCCGTCCGGAATGTCACGCGGGGATGAAAGTCCTTCATCTTCTCAAAAACCGGAGTTGTAAGAAAATCGGCAACAACTCTGTTCAGATTGATTACATCTGATACCGTCACACCCCGCCTGGCCAAGGTGAGAAGGTCCTGAATAATTGCGGCGCCTTTCTC